>JAGXGL010000033.1 GCA_024636755.1 Guyparkeria sp.
GATCTAAGAGAGACTACTCATGGCAATGACACAGAATTACGGAACCGGTCGTCGCAAGAGATCCTCTGCACGGGTCTTCCTGCGTCCGGGTACCGGCAACATCACCATCAACGGCAAGAGCATCGAAGACTTCTTCGGTCGTGAAACCGCGCAGATGGTCGTTCGCCAGCCGCTGCAGCTGCTGGAAGTGGGCGACCAGTTCGACGTCGTCGCGACCGTTGCTGGCGGTGGCCCGAGTGGCCAGGCCGGTGCCGTTCGTCACGGTCTGACCCGTGCGCTGATGGACTATGACGAAGCACATCGTCCGAAGCTGCGTGAAGCCGGCTTCGTGACCCGTGATGCTCGTCAGGTCGAGCGTAAGAAGGTTGGCCTGCGCAAGGCACGTCGTTCGGTTCAGTTCTCCAAGCGCTGATCCGGCGCCTTGCCGGCCTCGAGCCGGCTGCCTCGAAAGCCCCGCCATCGTGCGGGGCTTTTGCTTTGCCTGCCATTTTTCCTGCACGGGGCTTGTCGGGGCGTGGCAAAACCTGCCGCCGTGCCGGCGATCAGGGTTTGTGGTGGCCTGACGGGTAATCGAACGAGTCGTGGTCAGACAGGGGAGGGGTCACGGTCGCCGAGTGCTGGTGATGATCCGGGGTGATGATCCGGGGGCGACCCGGATGGAAAGGCGCCAACGAGTTGCCGGCTTGGCTTGGTCGCATCCTTGGTTTGCCAGGACGCTTTCGTGTGAGTCGCCACTGGCTGGGCGTGTGTTGCCCGGCTATGGCTGTCAGGGAAACGGATTGCCTCGGTAGACGACCAGGGGCTGGGGGCAAGTCAGGCGGCCAGGCCCAACAGGCCCTCCGAGCGGCAGAAGGTGGCTGTGTGCCCCATTGCGTGGGATGAACCACTTTCCCGGCGCAGCTTCCATGCCTCACGGCTAGCGGGATGGCGGGCGTGACGATGGCGCCCGCCATCCCGTTTCTGTCGAGCTCCTTCCCTGGCACACCCATCCCGAGCGCATGTCGTTCCCTCGACAGCAATCGGTCTATTCGCCAGCCAACCGAAGGATGGCGCCGCCTGGAGCGGGCCTTGTCGGCACCTAGTCCTCGAGTCTGATTCGTCCCAGGGTGTAGTCGCCGCCCTGGTTTGCCAGCACGAAGCCCTGGAAGGGGTCGCGCAGGCCGTTGTCCTGCACGCCAAGCATGTGCCGACCGTCGACGTGGACCTGCATCTGTCCGCTTTCGTCACGGCTCCAGACGATGCTGTGGAACCGGCCGTCCTCAAGGTCGAGCCGGCCGTCATGGCGGGCCACTGTCTCGGCGCTTCCGGAAATCAGCCTGATCAGGCTGAGCCCCGGCTGTGAGCCGGCAGAGTAAACCAGGCGGTAGCCGGTCGCATTGGGCCAGTTGCCCTGGAAGACCCCCAGTTGCAGGCTGCCGGGCTGCTGGCGCGAGGCGAGATCCACCTCCATCCTGAACGCGTTGTCGACGGGCGCATTGACGAAGATCTGTGCCGGCTCCATGGGGGTGGGCTTCTCGGCCTGTCTGCCATTGCCCCTCTGCTCGAGGATCATGCCCAGCACGGCCAGGCCGATCTCTTCCGGTCGATCAGAGCTGAGACCGCGCGATGCACGATCGGCCGCCCGTTGTGGTTCGACGACGCTGCGCAACCCATTCAGATCGACCTCGAAGTCGCCGCTAAGCACCGTCCAGGAGGGATTGCGACGGTAATCGCCGTCGTCGAAGTTGTCCTGCAGGGCGATTCGCGCCGAGGCGGCAGGTTGCTGCTGCTCGGAGGGGGCGGCCACGTCTTCCTTCTCTGTCTGGCGCAAGCGTCTCAGCAGGTGGGCCGATGCGCGGCCGTCCCGATCGATGCCCATTTCGACCTGATACTGGCGTATCGCATTGCGGGTTCGGTTTCCCATCGCGCCATCCACTGGGCCGGCGTCGTAGCCGAGTCGATTGAGTTCACGCTGAATCTCGGCCACGCTTTCCCGATCCGACAGGTTCTCGATGTCGGACCGCGACTCCCATGTCGCCTGTGAAGAGCGTGCCTCTTCCGGCTGCCAGCCCCGCGTTGCGCGCTGCGCCTCGGCGATCTGTCCGGCCGTCATGCGTTTGGCCAGCGAATCGCGGGCCTCGGCGGCATGGCGGTGACCGCGGGCCGCAGCCAGGTTGTACCACTTGTGGGCCTGCACGAAATCCTGGGCGGTGCCGTTGCCGGCTTGATTCAGGCGGCCCAACATGTACTGGGAATCGGGATCGCCGCGTTTCGCTGCGTCACTGAATTCCTGCAGTGCCTGGCGGTACTCCTGCATCTCGTAGTGGCGCATGCCCTCGGCGTAATCGGCGCTGGCCAGTCCGACGGATCCGAACAGGATAAGACTGAGTACGAGTGTCTTGTTGATCACGGTCATGCCTCCAGTGGGCGGGGTTGTCATCCGCAACATGGGAGTGCTGGGAAGGTCAGAGAGGCCGCTGCCTAAACAGCTGTCGCAGGAGGGCGACCACTTCCTGTGGTTCGAGCGTAGCACCAGGATGGGCAAGACGCGTGATCGGCGTACTTCTTGTGACGATTCGCGCCGCGTTTCCCGACAAGGTGCGATGGATCCTTTGTGGGCAGGGCGTCATGGCACCGAACAAAAGAAAGGGCCGACGGCATCGCCATCGGCCCTTTCTTTTCACGGTTCCGCCGGAAAGCCGGCCGAAACGCATCCGTCGATTCAGGAGTCCTCGGCATTCGCCTGGCGCGTCGCCTCGAGAATCGCTTCGGCGTCCTGTCGTTCCTGTTCCAGGCCCAGCTTGTCGTAGGCACGAATCAAGAGTTTCAGCGCCGGGAGGGTCGAGGTCGAGCCGTTGTACTTGTCGAGTGCCGATTGAGCCCGATTGGCGGCGGCAAGCCACGCGCCACGCCGCATGTAGTAATCGGCTACCTGGATCTCGTGCTTGGCCAGCGAGTTGCGCACCTCGACCAGGCGGCGGCTGGCGTCGTCGACATACTGGCTGTCGGGGTATTGCTCGACCAGGCGCGCGAACGACTTGTACGCCGCCTCGATCACCGACTGGTCGCGCTTGGAGAGGTCCGGCGGCGCGATCTTGTTGATCAGCGAATCGCCACGACTCATGTTGGCCAGCCCCTTCAGGTACAGGGCGTAGGCCACATTGTCACCACGAGGGTGCAGCTGAATGTAACGATCCGCGGCGGCGATCGCCGAATCCGGTTCGTCGTACTTGTAGTAGGCATACGCGACTTCAAGTTGCGCCTGCTCGGTGTAGGCACCGAACGGGTAGCGGCCCTCCAGGGTCTCGTACTTCTTGATTGCCGTCTCGTAGTTGCCCCGGCGCATCGCCTCGTTGGCTTCCTGATAGAGCTGGCCGGCCGAGGCGGTCGGGTCGGAGAGGTCCACTTGATCGTCGTCGTTCTTCGAGAACCAGGAGCAGCCGCTGGCGAACGTGACCATGCCGGCGATCAGGGCCGCGCGGGCAAGGTGCCGGGGAAGAGAGCGGCGAGTGGCCGGACGGTTACGGTCGCGATGCTGGGTCATGATCAGGAGTGAAGGGCCGCTGGCAGTAGTGAGTGGACGCCGCCCGCCCAAAAGCGCATCGTACGGCGCGTTGATGGGGCGAGCGTTAGCGGATAATCTTCGCAGATAAGATGCTAAAAACCAACCAATCTCATGGCGGGTGTTTGCCCGTCTTTTTCATGTCACGACGGACGGCGCCACGGCGCGCTTCCGTTGCTTTTGGATGGCTGATTCCCGACTGATGGATGTAGAACGCACCTTGTTGATTCCCGCCGAGCTGGCCGGCATGCGTCTCGACCAGGCGGCCGCGCAGTTATGGCCGGACTTCTCCCGCAGCCGAATCCAGGAATGGATCAAGGGTGGCGAAGTGACGGTGGACGGCCGGTCGATGCGACCGCGCGACACGGTGCTGGGCGGCGAGACCCTGGCCCTGCGGACCGAGTTGGAGCAGCAGAGCGAGGATCGTCCCCAGGACATCCCACTGGATATCGTCTTCGAGGACGAGCACCTGCTGGTGGTCAACAAGCCGGTCGACCTGGTGGTCCACCCCGGGGCCGGCAATCCGGATGGTACGCTGGTCAACGCATTGCTTCATCACGATCCCGAGCTGGCCTTGTTGCCGCGTGCCGGGGTGGTGCACCGGCTCGACAAGCAGACCAGCGGCCTGCTGGTCGTGGGCAAGACCCAGGCGGCATTTCAGGCACTGGTTGCCGACCTGGCCGAGCGCCGTATCGGCCGTGAATATGACGCGGTGGTGGTTGGTCACCTGATCGCCGGTGGCACGGTGGACGAGCCGATTGGGCGACATGCCCGCGATCGGCAGCGCCAGGCGGTCGTGGCCCAGGGCAAACCGGCCGTGACGCATTACCGGGTCGTGGAGCAGTTCGGCGAGCACACCTGGTTGCGTGTCCGTCTGGAAACGGGCCGCACCCACCAGATCCGGGTGCACATGGCGCACATCCGCCACCCGATCGTGGGTGATCCGGTCTACGGGGGGCGTCCGCGCTTGCCGCGGGGTGCCGAGGACATGCTGGTCGAGGTGCTGCGCGACTTCGGTCGTCAGGCCCTGCATGCCCGGCGCTTGACGCTCACCCACCCCGAGACCGGCGAGACGCTGTCGCTCAAGGCGCCGATGCCGGATGATATGGACGAATTGATCGAACTGCTGCGCGATTATCGCGACGGCAACGACGAAGGAGAGGCCGAGGTTATCTATGTCACGGATCCCGACTGACGCCCCCGAGGGCAGTCGCTTTATCGAGGCCACCTGGCCGACGCCGGGCGGCGTGCGTGCCGGCGTGACCACCCGGATCGGTGGCCATAGCCGGCCACCGTTCGATGGCTTCAATCTGGCGACACACGTCGGTGACGATGCCGAGGCCGTGGCGGCCAACAGGGCCGACCTGGCCGAGATGCTCGCGCTGCCGGAGCCGCCCCGCTGGCTGAACCAGACGCATGGCACCACGGTCGTCGGGCCGGCGGTGCCGACCGATCGCCCCGAGGGCGACGCGGCCTATACCAACCGCCCCGGCGAGGTGCTGGCGGTGCTGACCGCCGATTGCCTGTCGGTGACGCTTGCCAGCCACGACGGCAGCGAGGTCGCGGTCGCCCATGCCGGCTGGCGTGGTCTGGCCGCCGGCGTGATCGAGCACACCGTCGATCGGTTCTCGGTGGCCGGTGACGAGATGATGGCCTGGTTGGGCCCGGCCATCGGCCCGGCGCATTTCGAGGTGGGCGAGGACGTGCGTGAGGCGTTCATGCGCGAATACCCCGCCGATGCCTCGGCCTTCCGTGGTGGGGCCGAGGCCGGTCGATTCCATGCCGACCTGTTCGCGTTGGCCCGGTCTCGATTGCGCCGGCAGGGGATTACCCGCGTGTTCGGCGGCGAGCGGGACACCTACGCCCTGCCCGAATTGTTCTACTCGTATCGCCGCGACCAGGGCGAGACCGGCCGAATGGCCACCCTGATCTGGCGCGAAACCGACTGAAAAGAGGAAGACCGAAATGACGCAACCCTGGCTTTTGCTGACCCTGGTCGGGGCAGATCGCCCCGGCATCGTCGCCCATGTCACCCGGGTGTTGTTCGGCGTGGGTGCCGAGCTCGGTGAGACGGCCATGATGCGGCTGGGCAACCAGTTCGCGATCATGATGATGGTGCGTGGCGCCGGCAACCCCGAGGAGGTGGCCGGTCTGCTCGAATCCACCCGGGCCGAGTTCGGCCTCAAGCTGCATGTCGACCAGATCGACGCGGCCCTGCATCAGCACCGCGAGCCGGACGTGTCGGTGATCGTGCACAGCGCCGATCGCAGCGGCATCGTCAGTGAGGTCACGGCCGCGCTACTCGAGGCCGGCATGAACATCCTGGATCTGCGCTCGGACGTGGGCGGGTCGAGCGACAAGCCGATCTACATCATGCAGATCGACGGCGAGAGCAGTGACGGGATCGAGCCGATCGAGCAGTGCGTGGCGCGCTTCGCGGATCAGGGGCTGACCGTGCGTGTCACCCCACTTGAAACGATGCGGGGGTGAGCGTGGAGCCACTACCGATCCTCACCTACCCGGACGAGCGCCTGAAAACGGTCTGCGAGCCGGTCGAGCAATTCGACCCGGAGTTGCGGGAATTTGCCGAACACCTGCAACACACCGCGGACCTCGGCCCCTCGGCCGTGGGCATCGCCGCCCCGCAGGTGGGACGCATGCAGCGCCTGTGCCTGGTCGATGCCACGCGTGCCAAGCGCCCGGTGGACAACAACGGGCCCCTGGTGCTGGTGAATCCGGCGATCACCAACTGGAAGGGCTTTGCTGTCGGTCGCGAGGGTTGTCTCTCCATTCCCGACTACACCGGCAAGGTGATCCGCGCCGAAACCATCGAACTGACCGCGCAGGACCTCGAGGGCCGGACCGTCACCTTCAAGATGAAGGGCTTCGAGGCACGCATCGCCCAGCACGAGATCGATCACCTCGACGGCATCCTGTTTCTCGATCGCCTCGTCTCCCGCCACGCGGATCTGCGCGAGCGCTGAGCCGGAACGCGTTCCGCCCACCTCTTTGCGGCGTTCGCTGGGGTACGAGTTCGTCCCGCTGGTTCGTGCGTCTGCCAACGGCGGAGTCGATCTCCCGCCGAGGGGAGGGCCGAGTGGGACTAGCGCTGGTCATTCTTGCCGCCTTTCTGTGCGGCGTATCCGGCGGGTTTGGCGCGATGATCATCGAGTGAGGCTGGGATCCGCTGGTCGCGTCCTTCTATCGGGGGCGATCGGTTTTCTCTGTTTTGATGGCTGGCGCGGTCCGCGACGCTCTGTCGCACGCACCGAAAGGCCGTCCTCTGGTCGGCGCTGTCGGCCTTGCCGTCACGGGCAACTTCAGCATCTACTTCCTCAGTATTTCGCACGCGAACTTCGCCGATCGCCTTGTCGCGGGTGGCCGCGGTCGAGCCGGTGACCGCGTCGCTGTTCGGTCTGCTGGTGCTTGGCTAGGGGAGTCGCGCTAGGCATGGCGTTGATTCTGGTCACCGTCTGCGTCATGAGCCTCCGGCGGCCCTCGGCGTGAAGGCTCTGGAAATATAGGCCGAGGGGATATAGGCGCTGGGGAGATAGCTCCTTGGGGGGCGATTTCTCATGGGTTGTTATCAAATGGTGATCCGGCTGACATGGGACGGTCATCCCGTTGCGGGATAACGGGGCTGTCCCCGTTGCCGGAGGTGCCTCATGCCAGCCAGTCACCCATTTTCTCGCTACCGCACGGTGGTCATTTCCGATGTCCATCTGGGCACGCCCGATGCCCGTCCCGATCGATTGCTCGAGTTTTTGGCCTCCATCCAGTGCGAGACCCTGATTCTCAACGGCGACCTGCTCGACGTCTGGCAGATGCAGCGCCGTCGCTGGCGCTGGTCTCCGGCGAAAAGCGAGCTGTTCTGTCAGCTCACCCGGCTGGTCGAAGCCGGCACCCGGGTCGCCTACGTGCCGGGTAACCACGATGAGTGCTTTCGCGCCTTTATCGGCCAGGCGTTTGCCGGGATCACCGTGCACCAGGAGTTGCGACTGACGCTTGCCGACGGTCGGCAGGCGCTGGTGCTGCACGGCGACGAGTTCGATGCCCAGATCGCCCCTTCGCTGCCCGCCCGTTGGCTCGGTGATTTCGGCTACGCGTGCCTGTTGCGACTCGATCGTCTCGGTCGATGCCTGGGTGGTCATGATCGGCATGGCGCACTGGTGCGTGCGATCAAGACCCGGGTGCCAGGCGCCATGGCGCACGTCGCCCGATTCGAGGCCGCGGCCCTGGAGCACGCCCGGTGCGAGGGCGTCGACGTGATCGTCTGCGGTCATATCCACCATGCCAACCTGCGTGAAAGCGATGGCGTGACCTACGCCAACAGTGGTGACTGGGTGGAGGGCTGCGGCGCGCTGGTCGAGCACGCGGACGGGACGCTCGACGTGATCGAGTGGGGCGGACCGTGTGTCGGGGATCGGCGCACCCCGGTCGCGGACGCCTTGGCCGAAACGGATGCCGACGAGGCGGTGGCGTTCAGCCAGGGCTAACCCCGCCGCAGTGGCCATTCGCACAGGGCGCCTCTTGAATCCCCGTCTGCCGGGCCTACATTTGTAGGCAGTTACACGAATTCAAGGCATACGAGGTGCTTTCCATGCGGATGGACAAACTGACCGCCAAGTTCCAGATGGCACTGGCCGATGCGCAATCGCTGGCCGTGGGCCAAGACCACCAATTTATCGAGCCGGTCCACCTGATGGTGGCGTTGCTCGACCAGGAAGGTGGCACCGTGCGTCACCTGCTGACGCAATCGGATATCAACGTCAACATGCTGCGCTCGCAGCTGGGCGAGATGCTCGACCGCCAGCCTGCCGTTTCCGGCGGCGAGGCCGGTGAGGTGCACATCTCCAACGACCTCTCCCGGCTGCTCAATGTCACCGACAAGCTGGCGCAAAAGCGCAGTGATCAGTACATCTCCAGCGAGCTGTTCGTGCTGGCAGCGATCGAGGACAAGAGCGAACTGGGCGAGACCCTGCGCCGGGCCGGCGCCTCCAAGGGGGCGATCGAGCAGGCGGTCGACAAGCTGCGTGGCGGCCAGTCGGTCGACGATCCCAACGCCGAGGACGCGCGTCAGGCCCTCGAGAAATACACCATGGATCTGACCGAGCGTGCCGAGCAGGGCAAGCTCGATCCGGTGATCGGCCGTGACGAGGAAATCCGCCGTGCCATTCAGGTATTGCAGCGGCGCACCAAGAACAACCCGGTGCTGATCGGCGAGCCCGGCGTGGGCAAGACCGCCATTGTCGAGGGACTGGCGCAACGCATCGTCAACGGCGAGGTGCCCGAGGGGCTCAAGGACAAGCGAGTGCTGTCCCTCGACATGGGCACGCTGCTCGCCGGGGCCAAGTTCCGCGGTGATTTCGAGGAGCGCCTGAAGGGCGTGCTCAACGATATCTCCAAGGCCGAGGGTCGGGTGATCCTGTTCATCGACGAGATCCACACCATGGTCGGCGCCGGCAAGGCCGAGGGCTCCATGGATGCCGGCAACATGCTCAAGCCCGCGCTCGCCCGCGGCGAGCTGCGTTGCATTGGCGCGACCACGCTCGACGAGTACCGCCAGAACATCGAGAAGGACGCCGCGCTCGAACGTCGCTTCCAGAAGGTGCTGGTCGACGAGCCGAGTATCGAGGACACCATTGCGATCCTGCGCGGGCTCAAGGAGCGCTACGAGGTCCACCACGGCATCGAGATCGGTGACCCGGCCATCGTTGCCGCCGCCCAGCTCTCGCAGCGCTACATCACCGATCGGCAATTGCCCGACAAGGCGATCGACCTGATCGACGAGGCGGCCAGTCGCATCCGCATGGAGATCGACTCCAAGCCCGAGTCGATGGACCGCCTTGAGCGTCGCTTGATCCAGCTCAAGATCGAGCGTGAGGCGCTGAAGAAGGAATCCGACGAGGCCAGCAAGAAGCGGCTGGCCAACCTGGATGAGGAGGTCGAGCAACTCGAGCGCGAGTACTCCGACCTCGAGGAAATCTGGAAGGCGGAAAAGGCGGCCGTGGCCGGCACCACCCATATCAAGGAAGCCCTCGACCGCGCCCGGACCGAACTGGAAACCGCCCGGCGCGCCGGCGACCTGACCCGCATGTCCGAGCTCCAATACGGGCGCATCCCCGAGCTCGAGCGCGAGTTGGGCGAGGCGCAGTCCAAGGAGGAAGAAAGCGAGGGGGCGGCACCGAAGCTGTTCCGCAGCACGGTGGGCACCGAGGAGATCGCCGAGGTGGTCTCCCGCTGGACCGGCATCCCGGTCGCCAAGATGCTCGAGGGCGAGAAGGACAAGCTGTTGCGCATGGAGGAGGCGCTGGACAAGCGGGTCGTCGGTCAGTCCGAGGCGGTCGTGGCGGTATCCGACGCCATCCGCCGCTCGCGGGCCGGCCTGTCCGACCCGAGCCGCCCCAACGGGTCGTTCATGTTCCTTGGCCCCACCGGGGTGGGCAAGACCGAACTGACCAAGGCGCTGGCGAGCTTCCTCTTCGATACCGAGGAGTCGATGGTCCGCATCGACATGTCCGAGTTCATGGAGAAGCACTCCGTGGCGCGGCTGGTCGGGGCGCCTCCGGGTTACGTCGGTTACGAGGAAGGCGGCTATCTGACCGAGGCCGTGCGCCGCAAGCCCTACTCGGTGATCCTGCTCGACGAGGTAGAAAAGGCCCACCCGGACGTGTTCAACATCCTGCTGCAGGTGCTCGACGACGGTCGCCTCACCGACGGGCAGGGCCGGACGGTCGATTTCCGCAACACGGTGATCGTGATGACCTCCAACCTCGGGAGCCAGCGGATCCAGGAGCTGGCCGGTGAGGGTGCCGACTACGAGCAGATGAAGGCCGAGGTGCTGGAGATCGTCGGCCAGCACTTCCGCCCCGAGTTCATCAACCGGGTCGACGACGTGGTGGTCTTCCATCCGCTGGATCGCAGCGGGATTCGCAAGATCGTCGACATCCAGATCGACTATCTGCGCACGCGATTGGCGGATCGCGAGATCGGGCTCACGCTCACGGATGCGGCCCTCGATGCGCTCGGCGAGGCGGGTTTCGATCCGGTCTACGGGGCTCGACCGCTCAAGCGGGCCATCCAGCATCGCCTCGAGAACCCGCTGGCGCAGGCGATCCTCAAGGGCGAGTACCTGCCCGGGCAGACCGTCACGGTGGACGTGAGCGAGGGCGAGCTCGTGTTGGGCAAGGAAGGCTGACAACAGATCAGGGGTCGGCGGACGCTCTCTTATCCGTAGCCGGGATGGGGGCGTGATGCCGGCTTTCCTGATGGCCGGATTGCCGCAAAAGATGAACAGGCCGGGCGCTTCCCCCGGCCTGTTTGCGTGCTGGGGTGCCTCCTTGCGGACTAGTCAGGGCAGTTGGATCTCGACGGCAAGCCCCCCGAGGTCAGGCGAGCGAGAAAACGACAGGCTGCCGCCGTAAAGCTCGACGATCTCGCGAACGATCGCCAGTCCCAGTCCGTGCCCCTCGCGGGATTCGTCCAGGCGCGTTCCCCGGTGGGCGAGTTCCTGCAGGGAGTCGGTCGGGACGCCCGGTCCGTCGTCCGAAACGGCGATATGCCAGCGGCGGTCCTGCCGGCTTACCTCGACCTGTATGCGGCCCTCGGCCCATTTCGCCGCGTTGTCCAGCAGGTTGCCGAAGAGTTCGTACATGTCCTCTCGGTCGGCGCGCAGCAAGGCACCGCTGGCGCAATCGACTCGGTGGGTGAAGGTCTTTTCGGGGTGGAGATGGCGGAACATGCCAAGTAGTCGGGGCAGATCGCGTTCCACCTCGAAACGCTGGCCGCCACGAGCTTCGCCTGCCATGCGTGCCTGGCGCAGCTCCCGGTCGGTGATTCGGCGCATGCGGGCGACCCCCTCGGCGAGCCGTTCGGCGGTCTCCGGCGAGAGATCCTTACGGGAGCGTTGCAGCACCTGGTCGATCAGCGTGATGGGGGTCTTTAGTGCGTGGGCGAGGTTGCCCAGCGCCTTGCGCGATCGGGACAGGCGACGCTGCATGGCATCTTGCAGGTGGTTGATCTCCTCGACCATGGGCCGGAGCTCCGGCGGGACGGTCTCGTCCAGCCGGTCGATCTCGCCCTCCTGCAGGCGGCGGCAGTCCCGCCGGACTTGATCGAGCGGGCGCAGGCTTGCACGGACGATCAGTCGCTGCGCGACGAGCATGATTCCGAGCAGGATCAGCGTGACGATGGCAAAACGCCAGCGGAAGGTATTGATCCGGTCCTCCAGTGCCGAGAGGTCTTCGGCCACGTGCACCTCGATCCAGGTGTCGTCCTTCTGAATCCGGTCGGCGTAGACGAGCAACGGCTGGCCCGCCGGGCCGGTGGTGTGGTAGGTGCCGGGGAGCGACTCGAGTTGGCCGGGTTGGAAGTCGAAATCCCATAACGATCGCGAGCGCAACGTGCTGCCGCCGACATCGAGCTGGTAGTAGTGCCCGGAGTAGGGGCGATCGTAGATGGGGTTGGCGTAGGCCGGATCGAGTCGGGGTGGGGCGGTGGTCGGGTCGACGCCGAGGATGAGTACCTCGGCGTCATGGGCCAGCCGGTCGACGACGTAGCTCTCGGTAAGCACCACGGGCGCGCGGGCGGTAACCAGCCAGAACAGGGCGACCAGGACCAGGACGCTGGCCAGCAGCCAGAGCGTCAGGCGGGTCTGGATATGGCGTGGCTTGAGCCTTCTCATGAAGGCTCTCTGCGGTCGCGGTGGAATACGTATCCCTGGCCGCGGCGCGTCTCGATCCACTCGCGGCCCAGCTTGCGGCGCAGGCGCGTGACGTAGGCCTCGATCACGTTGGGGTCCCGGTCGTCGTCGAATTCGTAGAGGTGATCGGCTAGCCGACTCTTCGACAGCACGTGGCCCGCGTGGTGGACGAAGTAGCGCAGCAGGCGGAACTCGGTGCCGGTCAGCTTCACGGGCTTTCCGTCGACCTGTGCTAGCTGGCGGGCTTCGTCCAGTACGAGTGCGCCATTCGACTGCATCAGGTCGGCGGGATGGTCGCTCACACGCCGCGAGAGCGCGCGGAGGCGAGCCACCAGTTCCTCGAGGTGGAATGGCTTGGCGAGATAGTCGTCGGCCCCGGCCTCGAAGCCCTCGACCTTCTCGAACCAGGCGTCCCGGGCGGTCAGCAGCAGTACCGGCAGGCCCAGCCCTTTCTCGCGCCATTCGCGCAATACCGCCAGGCCGTCCTTGCCCGGCAGACCGATGTCGAGCACGACCAGGTCGTGCACGTTTTCCCTTCCCAGCCACGCGGCCTCGTCGCCGTCGCGGACCCAGTCGACCGCGTAGCCCTGCTCGCGCAGGCGGGCCTGCAGGTCGGCGCCCAGCGAGGCATCGTCTTCGGCCAGGAGTAATCTCATCGATCAGTCGCCATCGTGGTGGTCATCGGCCCGGAAGGATTCCTCGGTTTCCTTGTGCTCGGAGAGGAGACGGCCGTCCCGAGCGTCGAAGTACATCTCGTGGTAGTGGTCGTCCTCGCCATAGACGGTGATCTCGTAGACCAGGGTGTCCTCGTCGAGCCGTGCCTCCACCATCTGTCCGGGCTGGATGGCCTGCGCCCGTTCGAGGAGTTCGACCAGGGAGAGGATCTCGCCGCGTTGCTGTAGCTCGAAAACCTGGTTGTGGTCGGCCCCGGCCGGCGACGCGATCATTAGGCCGGGCAGCATTGCCGCGGCGACCAGCATCATCCGAAACCGGGAGGCTATGCGTGTCCAGGTCATGTCGTGTCCTTGGGTCATGCGATCGCTCCGCTGTCGAGCAGGGGGACGATCCAGTATCGCAGACCCAGCCCGGCGAGTTCATCGCGCATGGCCTCGAGCAAGGGGGCGGCTGCGTCCTGCTCGAGCTTGAGGTGGAATATCGAGCGGCGCTGGCGGCCCGTGACCTGTTCGACCAGGTTGAAGCGGCCGTGCTCCCGACTGTGGCCCCAGGCGGCCTCGCCGGTAAAGCCGGAGAGTTCGTCGCGGCCCAGCAGCCAGTCGATCACGATTTCCTCGGCGTCGGGGCGGGCGATCAACGTCAGCAACACGTCATTCATGATTCGGCTCCCTTGCGGTCGGCTTGGGGCGCCGCTTCACCGAAGCGGCGGTAGAGGATGGGCAGCAGCACCAGGGTCAGCATGGTGGAGGTCACCAGCCCGCCGATGACGACCGCGGCGAGTGGCCGCTGGATCTCCGAGCCCGGCCCCGTCGCGAACAGCAGCGGGATCAGACCGAAGGCGGCGATGGTGGCTGTCATCAATACCGGGCGCAGGCGTCGCTTGGCCCCTTCGATCACGGTGTCGTGCAGTGACAGGCCCAGCCCCCGCAACTGGTTGAAATAGCTCACCAGCACCACGCCGTTGAGCACCGCGATACCCAGCAGGGCGATAAAGCCCACCGAGGCCGGCACCGACATGTATTCGCCGGAGATCCACAGGCCGAACACGCCGCCGATCAGGGCGAAGGGGATGTTCAGCAGGACCAGGATGGCCTGGCGGACCGAGCCGAAGGTGGTGAACAGCAGGAGGAAGATCAGGCCGATCGAGACCGGCACCACCAGTCCGAGGCGCTTGGCCGCGCGTTGCTGGTTCTCGAACTGCCCGCCCCAGGCCAGGCGATAGCCCGTATCGAGCGACACCTGGTCGCCGACCGCTTGGCGGGCATCTTCGACGAAGCCGACCAGATCGCGACCGGCGACGTTCGCGGCCACCACGACGAAACGCTCGCCCAACTCGCGCTCGACCTGTACCGGGCCCTCGACACGTTCGATCGATGCCAGGGCCGACAGGGGCAATTGCTGACCGCCGGGCAGGCTGACCAGCAGTTCGCGCATCGCTTGTGGTGAACCGGCGATCTCGCGGCTGCCGCGGATCATCAGCGGTGTACGCCGCATGCCCTCGTAGACCGTGCCGACGCGTTTGCCCTCGAGTTGCGCGCGCAAGACCGTCTGTAGATCCTCGATGGCCAGCCC
>JAGXGL010000034.1 GCA_024636755.1 Guyparkeria sp.
TACACTCCGGCCACTATCAGGATGTTAGCCGGAGGAAGATGATGTCCCCGCCCAACCCGACTCAGGTGAATCACTCGGCGGATCACCGCGTCACGCCTGCCCAGGCCGTCAACCTGAGCGGGCTTTTTTTCGAGCGCGTCGAACGTACGCCCGAGGCGATCGCGTACCGCCAGTACGATCCCGGTTGTCAGGACTGGATCGACACCACTTGGGCCGACATGGCCTACGAGGTGGGGCGCATCCAGGCGGCGATGACACGTGACGGGCTGGCCCCCGGCGATCGCATCGCGATCATGCTGCGAAACGCCCGCGAGTGGGTGCTGTTCGACCAGGCGGCGCTGGGGCTGGGCTTGGTGACGGTGCCGCTGTACACGGACGACCGGCCGAAGAACGTGGCGAACATCATTAAGGAGACCGGGGCCAGGTTGCTGGTGGTCGACGGCCGGCGCCAGTGGCGCGGGCTGGAGGCGGTCGCCGACGGTTTCGAGACCCTCAAGCGCATCATCACGCTGGCGCCGGTCGATGCCGATGACCGCTCGAAGGACAAGCACCTGGAATCCTTCGCCGACTGGACCTTCGGCGCGCGCGGCGAGCCGGTGCGACTGGACGCCGACGGTCAGACGCTCGCCTCGATCGTCTACACCTCCGGCACCGCCGGGCGGGCCAAGGGCGTGATGCTCACCCACAGCAACATGTTGGAAAACGCCTTCGCCTGCTCGAAGGTCGCCTCGATCACCGGCGACGACCTGTTCCTGTCCTTCCTGCCGCTGTCGCACACCCTCGAGCGTACCGGCGGCTACTACCTGCCCATGATCTGCGGCTCGACTGTGGCCTTCGCCCGCTCGGCACAGCAGCTGGGCGAGGACCTCGGCATCATCAAGCCGACGCTTCTGATCTCCGTGCCGCGTGTCTACGAGCGTGTTTACGACCGGATCGGCTCGGCGTTGAAAAAGAAGGGCACGTTCGCGCAGACGCTGTTCGAGCGCACCGTGTCGGTGGGCTCGGCCCGCTTCGAGCGGTCGCAGGGGCGCGAAGGCAGTGCGTGGAAGGCCGCCTTCTGGCCGCTGTTCGACCGGCTGGTGGCGACCAAGCTGCGCGAGCGCCTCGGTGGGCGGCTGCGTTACGCCATCTGCGGCGGGGCGCCGCTGTCGCCGGAACTGGCGCGGGTGTTCACCGGCATCGGCGTGCCGGTGTTGCAGGGCTATGGCCTGACCGAGGCGAGCCCGGTGGTGTCGGTCAACCGTCCTGGCAATAACCGCCCCGAGACCATCGGCACGACGCTCGACGGCGTCGAGGTGCGTCTCGGCGAGCACGACGAACTGCTGGTCAAGGGCGCCGGGGTGATGCAGGGCTACTGGAAGAACGACGAGGCCACCGCCGCGGCCATCGACGAGCAGGGCTGGCTGCATACCGGCGACCAGGCGGCGATCGACGCGGACGGCCACATCCGCATCACCGGCCGGCTCAAGGACATCATCGTGATGGCAAACGGCGAAAAGGTGCCGCCGGCGGCGATGGAAACGGCCATCGGGCTCGACTCGCTGATCGACCAGGTGCTGGTGCTCGGTGAGGGCGAGAACCAGTTGGTGGCATTGGTCGTGGTCGAGCCCGAGGCCTTCGCCGAGCTGATGCACGAGTTCGGCATGGATTCCGAGGACCCCGAAACGCTCACCGACCGTTTCGTCGAGCGACTGGTACTCAAGCGCGTCAATGCCCGCCTTGAGGACTTTCCCGGCTATGCGCAGATTCGCCGGGTGAAGATCCTTACCGAGCCGTGGACCATCGAGGACGGCCTGATGACGCCGACGCAGAAGCTCAAGCGACCGCTGATCGAGAAGGAACACGCCGAGGAGATCAAGGCCCTGTTCGCCTCCCGGTAAACGACCAGACCCAGTGGGAGCGGGCCTCGCCCGCGAAGGCCGCGCCAGCGGCAGTGCCGTCTGCCCGGGGGTGGTTGGCGGACACCGTCGGAGCGGCTTTAGCCGCGATCAGCCGGGACAACAGCCGGGACAACAGCCGGGACAACAGCCGGGGGCACATGCTGCCTATCGCGCCTGAAGGCGCGCCTAGGGGGCGTTCGTCGTCACACGAATCAAATAGAAAAGCCAAAGGCAAAAAAAAGGAGTCGCATCCACAAGACCACCCTGGCGACTGCCGTGTCGCTGTCGATGGCCTTGATGGGCGGCCATGCCCAGGCCGCCGGCTTTTCGCTGATGGAGAAGAACGCGACCGACCTGGGCCAGGCGTATGCCAACCTCGCCACGGGGAACGGGCAGGCTAGTGGGATGATCGGCAACCCGGCGGCCATGACGCAGATCGATGGCACCGCCGTTTCGAGTGGTGTCGCCTACATACGGCCGTCGTTCGAGTTACAAGCAGGGGCGACGTCCGACGGGGGTGGCTCCATGGGTCTTGGGGGAGATGCGGGGGAGCCGGCGGCGATCCCTAATGCCTCCATCGTTCATCGGTTGAATGAGCGCACCCGTGTGGGGGTGGCGCTGACCGTGCCGTTTGGTCTGGCCACGGAATATGACGAGGAGTGGTTGGGGCGTTATCACGGTATCGAAAGCCGGATCGAGGTCATCGATATCAGCTCATCGATCAGTTTTGATCTCACGCCGCAGTGGACCATCGGTGGGGCCCTGAACATCCAGCGGGCCGAAGCGAAGCTGACTTCCGCGATCAATTCGACGGCCGCGACTGGAGGTTTCATGACTTTGCCTGATGGCGAGGTCGAGATCGAGGGTGATGATTGGTCCGTCGGCTACACCATCGGTGCCCTGTGGCAGCCGACCGACCGCACGCGAGTCGGCCTGAGTTATCACTCGGGCATCGATCACCAACTCGAGGGCGATGTGGATTACACCGTACCTACCGCCCTTGCAGCCAACCCGGCGTTTGCCGACAGCCCGGCCGAGGCGGGATTGGATCTGCCGGCCAGCCTGTCTGCCAGCTTGACCCACCAATTCAGCGATACGGTAACCGGCTCGCTGGGCCTGCTCTGGACCGGTTGGTCGAGCTTCGAGGAACTCAAGGTCGAACAGAGCGGTGGCCGCGAATCCGTCACGACCGAGAACTGGGATGACACCCTGCGTGTCGCCATGGGTGGCGAGTGGGAGTTCGCCCCGCGCTGGACGCTGCGTGCCGGTGCCGCCTACGATCCCACGCCGGTGCCCAGCGCCGCATTCCGCACCACGCGCCTGCCGGATGCCGATCGTGTCTGGGGCTCGATCGGTCTGGGTTATGCCTTCAACCAGCGCTGGTCGGTGGATGTCGGCTACACCCATATCTGGCTGAACGATAGCTCCATCGACAACACCACGGAATCGAGCATTCCGGATACGTTGCAGGGGCGGTACGAGGCCGAGGTCGATATCCTCGGCCTGCAGGTCAACGCGCGATTCTAAGGGCGGTCGGCAGGCGATCTCCGAGCGAACTGCTGGGAGGACGCCTGTCGCATTCAGCGCTATGATCTAGGCTATAGGGAAGCGCCGTCCAATGGCCGTCGCCATTGGCAAGCACCGCAACACCGCAGATGGGTGCCTGGCGGCCCGCCCTACGGGGCTTGCCGGCTTGCCCACCCTCTTTGTTGCCGCTTCTCGCCGGGCAATGAGCCCGCCGTCAAAGCGGCGCCTCGATGGTGAACAAGCCGGTAAGCCAGAGGCATTGGCGATTCGTGCAAACCTTCCCTAGCGACGCCGGGCGTTCCGGCTCGTCTTCTTACCCCGAAATTGAGGTGACCGATGCAGGTAGACCATCACGATCTGGCACATGAATTCCCGGAATTTAAAGACCGGATTCACGAGCTCAAGACCAGCGACACTCATTTCCATAAGCAGTTCGAGCGTTACGACGAACTGACCAAGGAAGTCGAGCGGCTGGAGAAGCAGGACGAGCCGGTCACCGACGAGCACATGGAAGATCTCAAGAAGCAGCGCCTGGCGCTGAAAGATGAGCTCTACGGCATGCTCAAGGGCTGATCGCCTCGATCGATGCCAGTGCCGAAGGGCCCGCCTGGTTCAGGTGGGCCCTTTTGCTTGTCAGTCGTCAGTGCACGAGGAGAGCCGCCATGAAGGTAATCAAGGCCGGCACGGTCTATTTCCTGTGGGTGTTCGCCGCCGGGTTCGCGCTCGGCGTGGTGCGGGAGCTGTGGCTGGCCCCGTGGCTGGGCATACGGGCCGCCGAACTGGCCGAGATGCCGGTGATGCTGCTGGTGGTCGTGCTGTCCGCCCATTGGACGCTGCGCCGGTTCGCGCTGCCCGCGACAATGCCGACACGGTTGGCGACCGGCATGCTGGCCGTGGGTTGGTTGCTGCTCGCTGAGATCGCGCTGGTGCTCGGCCTGCGCGGCCTGACGCTGGCGGAGTACCTGGGCGGACGTGACCCGGTGGCCGGCACCGCGTACGCGCTCAGCCTGCTCCTGATGGCCGCCATGCCGTGGTTGCTGGGTCGAGCTGGGCGGCAATGATCCCCTGTAGGAGCGGCTTTAGCCGCGAAGGGCAGGTATCGGCCCTGGACTATTGCGTGGGCTATCGCGGCTGAAGCCGCTCCTACGGAGATTCTCTCCCGTTGTCTGCCGAAACCGCGGCGATACGGCAATCAAGGAACGGCCGGAGCGGGTTATGGACTGGGCGGGACGATCAACGCCCCGGAGGCATCGACCACCGCCGGGCTTGTCTGGGCGGCGGCGCGGTCGAAGTCGATCGAGCCCTTGACCAGCCAATCGATCGCGAGCGGGTAGATGCGGTGCTCGACGCCATGGATGCGCTGCTTGAGCGACTCGACGTCGTCTTTATCGAAGATTTCGAGGCGGCCCTGCACGATCGGCGGGCCGGCATCCACGGTCGGGGTGACGAAGTGTACGGTCGCGCCGTGGACACGGTCGCCGGTTTCCAGTGCCCGGGCGTGGGTGTTCATGCCCGGGTACTTCGGCAGCAGCGAGGGATGGATGTTGATCAGGCGACCCTGGAAGCGGTCGACGAAGTCATCGGTGAGAATGCGCATGAAGCCGGCCATGACGATCCAGTCGGGCCGTGCCGCGTCGATGGCCTCGGCCATGGCGGCGTCGAAGGACTCGCGGTCGGCAAAGTCCTTGTGGTCGATCAGCCGGCTGGGGATGCCGTGCGTCCGGGCGCGTTCGAGCGCGTAGGCGCCGGGGCGGTTGACCACCAGCAGGACGATCTCGGCGTCCAGCCGGCCGTTCTCGCAGGCATCGATGATTGCCTGGAAATTCGAGCCGTTGCCGGAGGCCAGGACGACCAGCCGGGCTTTGTCCCTGGCCACCATCAGCGGTAGATGACGGGCTCGCCGTTACCCCGCTCGACGATCTCGCCGATCATCCAGGCGTTCTCGCCGGCCGCCTGCATCGCACCGATGGCCGCCTCGGCCTGGTCGGCGGCGACGATCACCACCATGCCGACCCCGTTGTTGAAGGTGCGGCGCATCTCGCCGATCTCGACGTTGCCCTGCTCGGCCAGCCAGTCGAACACCGCCGGGCGCTGCCAGCTCGACCAGTCGATGGCCGCGGCCAGGTGATCCGGGTAGACGCGTGGCAGGTTCTCGGTCAGCCCGCCGCCGGTGATGTGGCTCATCGCGTGGATGTCGACCTGCTCGGCCAGAGCCTGCACAGCTTTCGCATAAATACGGGTCGGGGCGAGCAGTTGCTCGCTCAGTTGCTTGCCCTCGGTGGTGTTCCAGTCGGGCTGGGCGCGCTCGATGATCTTGCGGATCAGCGAGTAGCCGTTGGCGTGCGGGCCGGAGGCGGGCAGGGCGATCAGCTTGTCGCCGGCGGCCACCTTGCTGCCGTCGATCAACTGGTCCTTTTCCACCGCGCCGACAGCGAAGCCGGCGAGATCGTAGTCGCCTTCCTCGTACATCGAGGGCATCTCGGCGGTCTCGCCGCCGATCAGGGCGCAGCCGGCCTGCTCGCAGCCATTGGCAATGCCCTCGACCACCTGGGCGGCGACGTCGACGTCGAGCCGGCCGGTGGCGTAGTAGTCGAGGAAGAACAGCGGCTCGGCGCCGGTGACCAGGATGTCGTTGACGCACATGGCGACCAGGTCGATGCCGATGGCGTCATGCTTGCCCAGATCGATCGCCAGGCGCAGCTTGGTGCCGACCCCGTCGGTGCCCGAGACCAGTACCGGTTGCTTGAATTTGCTGGTATCCAGAGCGAACAGGCCGCCGAAGCCGCCCAGGCCGCCCATGACCTCGGGGCGCTGGGTGCGCTTGACCGCCGGCTTGATGCGTTCGACCAGGCTGTTGCCGGCATCGATGTCGACGCCCGCGTCGCGGTAGGTGAGGGGGGTGTTTTCCGAAGGAATTTCCTGGGTCATGGCGGTAGGCTGAACGCTTGGTTTGAGATGGCGCGTAGTCTACATCAATCTCGGCATCCGGCGCCCCCTTCCGCGGGTGTCGCAAGGGCGCGAATCGCATTGAATGGAGCGGCAATGAAAACCATCTATCGGGCAGCGGACATCCTCGAGGCGCATATCGTCTGCGGCATGCTGAATGCCGAGGGCATCGAAGCCGAGGTGGCCGGTTTCTATCAGCAGGGCGCGGTGGGCCAGCTGGCGCCGCAGGATTTCGCGCGGGTGATGCTGATCGACGAGCGGGACGAGGAGCGGGCCGAGCGCCTGATTGCCGACTACGAACAGCGTGACCCCGACCCACCCGGTCAACGCGAGCAGTCGAGCGAGGAGGGGGCGCCGGATGTGGAAGAGTCGTCACGGCTGGCCTGGTGGCTAGTGATTGCCGCCTTGGTAGTGCTGGTGGTGAGCTGGGGAATGTCGTGAGGTAAACGCGAATGGATGGGGAATGAGAACCGTTACTATATTAACAAGTTAGCGTTATCTAAATGATTTTCCTGCCGGGGGAAAGCGCGCTACAGTCGGGATGTTGTCAATCCATCCAAGGGAGAGGAAACATGACGGATAAGCAATCACAGGAGTACGACCTGCCGATGGATCGATCGCGCCGGCGCTTCGTGGGTGGGGCGCTGGCCTCGGCCGTGATCCCGCTGATGGCGATCGCCCCGGCGCAGGCGCAGGAACTCGAGCAGTTGTCCGAGGACGACCCCATGGCTAAGTCGCTCGACTACAAGCACGAGGCCGGCGAGGTCGAACACCCGTCGCACAAGGGCGGTCAGACCTGCGAGAACTGCGCGCTCTACAAGGCCGATGCGGCCGGCGACGGTTGGGGCGGTTGCGCGATTTTCCGCGGTAAGGCGGTCAAGGGCAGCGGCTGGTGCAGTTCCTACGTCAAGGGGTGAGCCAGAAAGACTGAGCTCGGCGGCCCGGATCGTTTGATCTGGCCGCACAACGAGAAAACGGCCCGGGATGTCCGGGCCGTTTTTTTGTGTCTGCTGAAATCGTGACGGGATTCGCGCCAGAGGCGTGGCTTACTTGCCCTGGCCCCAGGAGTCACGCAGTGTCACGGCCCGGTTGAACACCGGGCGCTGACCCGGCACGTGCTCCTTCTGGTCGGCGACGAAGTAGCCGTGGCGCTCGAACTGGTAGATCGATTCGGGCTCGGCATTCGCGGCGCGTGCCTCGATATAGACGCTCAGGGTATGGATCGAGTCGGGGTTGAGGTCGTCGAGGAAGTCGCGCTCGACGTCCGGATCGTCACCCTCTCGGCGCGCGCCCGGCGCCGGGACATGGAACAGGCGGTCGTACTGTCGGAGCTCGGTCTCGACGGCGTCACGCGCGGACAGCCAGTGGATGTTGCCCTTGACCTTGCGCGCATCGGAGCCCGGCGTGCCGGACTTGGTGTCCGGGTCATACTCGGCGTAGACGCAGGTGACGTTGCCGTCGTCGTCCAGGTCGTGGCCGACGTGCTTGATGATAAAGCCGTAGCGCAGTCGCACCTCGCCGTCGGGCTTGAGGCGGAAGTACTTCTTGGGCGGATCGAGGGCGAAGTCGCCGCGCTCGATCCACAGCTCGCGGGTGAGTGCGACCTCGCGCTTGCCCCAGTCGGGCTTCTGCGGGTGGTTGGGGGCCTGGCAGGTCTCCTCGTGGTCCTCGGGAAAGTTCACCAGCACCAGTTTGAGCGGGTCGAGCACGCCGATGCGGCGCTCGGCGGACTCGTTGAGCGTCTCGCGCATGCAGTCCTCGAGCACGCCGAAGTCGATCAGGCTGTCGGACTTGGACACGCCGATGCGGTCGGTGAACAGCTTGAACCCCGCCGGGGTAAAGCCGCGTCGACGCGCGCCCTTGAGCGTGGGCATGCGCGGGTCGTCCCAGTCGTCGACATGACCGCCCTCGACCAGCTGGATCAATTTCCGCTTGGAGAGCGGCATGTAGGTGAGGTTCAGCCGCGAAAATTCGATTTGCTGCGGCAGCGGGCGCTCGAAGAAGCCCAGGTCCGCAAGCTTGTCGATGAACCAGTCGTACAGTGGACGATGGTCCTCGAATTCCAGCGTGCACAGCGAGTGGGTGACCCCCTCGATGGCATCCGACACGCAGTGGGCGTAGTCGTACATCGGGTAGATCGGCCAGTCGTCGCCGGTGCGGTGGTGGTGCGCGTGGCGGATGCGGTAGATCGCCGGGTCGCGCATGTTGAGGTTCGCCGCGGCCATGTCGATCTTCGCCCGCAGGATGTGCTCGCCATCCTTGAACTCGCCGTCACGCATGCGGGTAAACAGATCGAGGTTCTCCTCGATCGAGCGATCCCGATAGGGACTGTCGGTGCCCGGTTCGGTCAACGTGCCGCGGTTGGCGCGCATTTGCTCGGCCGACTGGGAATCGACGTAGGCCAGCCCGGCCTTCACCAGCGCGACCGCGCCCAGGTAGAGCGTCTCGAAGTAGTCGGAGGCGAAGTGCTCGTGCGCGGGGTCTCGAAAGCCCAGCCACTCGATGTCCTCGCGGATGGCATCAACGTAGGCCTGCTCTTCCTTGACCGGGTTGGTGTCGTCGAAGCGCAGGTGGCAGATGCCGTCGTAGTCCCGCGCCAGGCCAAAGTTGAGAAAGATGCTCTTGGCATGCCCGAAGTGCAGGTAGCCGTTGGGCTCTGGCGGGAAGCGCGTGGTCACCTTGCCGCCGTAGGCGCCCTTCTCCTGGTCGGCGTCGATGCGGTTGCGGATGAAGTGGCTGATCGGCTCGTTGGATTCGGACATGCTGGCTCGATGGGTCTCGGCGAAGTGAAGCGACCATTGTACGAAAAATCGGCAGGCTCGCCGCCCCTTGGTCACGATTGATACGGGGCTGTGATTGGGCGGGGCGCGATTGACGCCGAGTCGGGCAGGGCGCCCGACGGTTGATGATCAGCCAGTCCAGCGATCGATGGTCGCCTCGCGGCGGCGCTTGCCGCGTGTCGGGGCCCCTTCCTTGATCTGGCCGATATTGATCAACCCGATCAGGCGCTCGTTCTCGGCCAGACCCAGGGGGCGCATGACGTTCTCGTCGTAGACCCGCATGCCGGTTAGCCAGACGGCGCCGAAGCCCAACGCCTGGGCGGCGAGAAGCACTTGATGGGTGGCGATGCCGGCGGACAACAGTTGTTCGGTCTCGGGGATCTTGGCGTGGTCCGCTTCTTCACGGGCGATCGCGGCAATAATCATCGGCGCACGCTGTGCCCGGAGCCGTTCGCGCTCCAGGGTTTCCTCCTTGGCGTCGGGGTCTTTCTGGCGCATCGCCTCGACGAAGATCTCGCCCAGACGATCGAGGGCCGGGCCGTCGATCACCAGGAAACGCCACGGGTGCAGCCCGCCATGATCCGGGGCGCTTTCGGCGGCCTGCAGGATGCGCTGGAGCGTGTCGTCGTCGGGCGCCGGCCCGGTCAGGCCGGTGGGCGGGGTGGAGTGGCGATGGATCAGGGCGTCCACCAGGTCACGGTGTTCGGTCATGTCTGCGGGATCTCGATGTAAGGTTGGACAGTTTTCGTTCATAATGGCGGGCTGCGACCAACCTGATTGGTCATCGAACGGGCCACTTATGTTGAACCATTAGAAACGGCACTTGGCCCGAAGGGGGCGTTTTCTTGGCGCGAGCTCGGTTTTCGTCGATAATCACGCCCCATTTCAACCTGCTAGAGGATTTATGGCAAAAGAAGATTACATTGAGATGCAGGGCGTGGTGACCGACACCCTGCCGAACACCATGTTCCGAGTCGAGCTGGAAAACGGCCATGTGGTGACCGCCCACATCTCCGGTCGCATGCGCAAGAACTACATCCGCATCCTGACCGGCGACAAGGTCACGGTGCAGCTGACTCCCTACGACTTGACCAAGGGTCGCATCTCCTTCCGCTCCCGCTGATCCCGCGTCGGCTCTGCCGGTCGCCACCGATCCCGACGGACGATCTCACCCGGCCGCGCCTTGCGTGCGCCGGGCGTGCGCGTTTGTGCCTGCCGAAACGATCGAACCAAGAAAACGGCGCCCTCGTTGGGGCGCCGTTGGTCGTTGGCCGGTCCGCTTGCCTGACGTCAGGCCGTGGATGACTCCTCGGCAAGGGATTCGGCGGCGGGCGTGGCGATCAGGGCGGGTTCGTCCTCGTCCATGGTGAAACGCGCCTTGCCGCCGTCGGCGAGATCGCCGAACAGCATCTGCTCGGCCAGTGGCCGCTTGAGCTTGTCCTGGATCAGGCGACCCATCGGGCGGGCGCCGAGCACCACGTCGTAGCCTTCCTCACCGAGCCAGTGGCGTACCTCGTCGTCGACTTGCAGGGTGACGTGGTTCGCCTCGAGCTGCTGCTCGAGCTCCAGCAGTAGCTTGTCGACCACGTTGGCGATCTGCCGGGTGCCGAGCGAGCGGAACTGGATGATCGCGTCCAGCCGGTTGCGGAATTCCGGCGTGAAGCCGCGCTTGATCGCCTCCATCCCGGATGAGCCGATGTCCTGCGCGACGAAGCCCATGCTGTTCTTGGCCATTTCCTCGGCGCCCATGTTCGAGGTCATGATCAGGATGACGTGACGAAAATCGATGCTGCGACCGTTGGTGTCGGTCAGCGAGCCGTTGTCCATCACCTGCAGCAGCACGTTGAACACGTCCGGGTGTGCCTTCTCGATCTCGTCGAGCAGCAGCACGCAGTGCGGGTTCTTGTGGATCTTCTCGGTGAGCAGGCCGCCTTCGTCGAAACCGACATACCCCGGCGGCGCGCCGATCAGGCGCGAGACGCTGTGGCGCTCCATGTACTCGGACATGTCGAAGCGCACCGACTCGATGCCCAGCAGCCGCGCGAGCTGCTTGGCGACCTCGGTCTTGCCCACGCCGGTGGGTCCGGCGAACAGGTACGAGCCGATCGGCTTGTTGTCCGGTCGCAGGCCCGAGCGCGCCAGGCGGATCGCGGTGGTGATCTGCGCGATCGCCTCGTCCTGGCCGAAGACCACCATCTTGAGGTTTCGATCGAGGTTGCGCAGCACCTCGCGATCCGAGGTGGAGACGCTGCGTTCCGGGATGCGCGCCATCCGGGCGACCACGCGCTCGATGTCGCTGGCGGTGATGCGGTTGTCCTCGGGCCGCGGGTGGAGCAGGCGATACTGCGCACCGACCTCGTCGATCACGTCGATCGCCTTGTCCGGCAGGTGGCGGTCGTTGATGTGGCGCGTCGAGAGCTTCACCGCCGCCTCGATCGCCTCGTCGGTATAAACGACGTGGTGGTGCTTCTCGTAGCCCTCGCGCAGCCCGTGGATGATGTCGATGGTCTCGTCCTGGGTGGGCTCGGGCACGTCAATCTTCTGGAAGCGACGCGTCAGCGCGGCGTCCTTCTCGAAGATGCTGCGGTATTCCTGGTGCGTGGTCGACCCGATACAACGCAACTCACCCGAGGCCAGCGCCGGCTTGATCAGGTTGGAGGCATCCATCGAGCCGCCGGAGGCCGAGCCCGCACCGATCAGGGTGTGGATCTCGTCGATGAACAAGATCGCATCGGGCACCGAGCGGACCTTCTTCAACACGATCTTGAGGCGCTTCTCGAAGTCACCGCGGTACTTGGTGCCGGCGACCAGCGCACCGAGGTCGAGCGCGTAGATGGTGGCCTCGGACAACGCCTCGGGCACCTCGCCGTCGACGATCTTGCGCGCCAGGCCCTCGGCGATGGCGGTCTTGCCCACGCCGGCCTCACCGACCAGCAGCGGGTTGTTCTTGCGGCGGCGGGAAAGGACCTGCTGGACGCGCTCGAGTTCGGCGCTGCGGCCGATCAACGGGTCGATCTTGCCTTCGGCGGCCTGCTTGTTGAGGTTGATGGCGAAGTTCTCGAAGGCGTTCTCGTCGGCCGGCTGCTCGTCGGCGTCCTCGACGTCGGCCTGGTTGATCTCGGGCTCTTCGTCATCAACGCCCTCGTCGTCGGCCTCGGGGCCGTGCGAGATGAAATTGATCACGTCGAGACGCGTCACGCCGGCCTTGTGCAACAGGTGCACGGCGTGGGCGTCCTGTTCGCCGAAGATCGCGGCGAGCACGTGCGCGCCGGAGACTTCGCTGCGCTGGGCGGCCTGCACCTGCATCACTGCCCGTTGGAGCACGCGCTGGAAGCCCAGCGTCGGCTGGGTTTCACGCGGGTCGTTCTCCGGGATGCGCGGGGTGGTGCGACGGATGTGCGCCTCGAGGTCCATGGCGAGCTGCGAGATATTGGCGTTGCAGCCCTCCAGCACCATGCGCGCGTCGGGGTCTTCGAGCAGCGTGTGCAGCAGGCTCTCGAGGGTAACGAATTCGTAGTTCTGGCGCCGGGCGCGATCGAACACGCGGCTCAGAGTGGTTTCGAGGGATTTGCTCAGCACCGATCCTCTCCTCCGGTCTGGTGAGGGAACCCGTCAACGGTTCCCTGGGGTGGCCTGGCATCGGTTGATAGCCGGGCCGTTGCCCATGACCCGATGATACGCCGGATTGCGACGTTGCCAACGGGGTGAGGAAATTTAGGAACCTCTGCGTTCCTACTTCGCACAGAGGTTCGATGTGGGTCTACTCGGCGCGTTCCATCACGCACATCAACGGGTATTCGTGTTCTCGGGCGATCTGGTTCACCTGGCCGACGCGGGTCTCGGCGATCTCGCGCGTGAATTCACCGCAGACCCCCCGCCCATAATGGTGCACTTCCAGCATGACGGCGTTGGCCTGATCGAATGTCATGCCGAACAGCTGTATCAGGATCTGCACCACGAAATCCATGGGGGTGAAGTCATCATTCAACAAGAGCACCCGGTACATGGGGGGCTCGTCGCTGACCGCCTGCTCCGAGGCTTCCTCGGTCTCCAGCGGGCGGTAGGTGGTCTGCGGGCCGGCGTTGATACCGGCAGTAAACGGTATGCGGGTGTGGCGGGTGTCAGTCATGTCCACAGTCTAACCCGAGCGAGCCCTGGTCCTCAGGGCAGCATCATTGGCTGCGCCGGCTCGCTTTTCACGCCGGTGAGGGCCGAGCCGAATTCCTGGGCGGTCGCGCCCAGCAGTTGCTCGAGGCGATTGCTGCGTGGGGTCAGGTCGACCTGGTGCTCGACGCCGATGCGATCTCGAATCACGCCACGCACGCTGTCGAGGCCGTCGATCAGGCCATTTTCCACGGCGGTTTCGCCGGTGTAGAAGAGCCCCGAGAAGATTGCCTCGTCGTCAGCCAGCCGGTCGCCGCGGCCCGTCTTGACCGCCTCGATGAACTGTTCGTGGATCTCGTCGAGTACGCCCTTGAGGTACATGGTTTCCTCGGGATCGGTCGGGCTGAACGGGTCGCCGATCGCCTTGTTCTCGCCGGCGGTGAGCAGTCGACGTTCGATACCGAGCTTCTCCATCGCATCGACGAAACCGAAGCTGTCCATGCGCACGCCGATCGATCCCACGATCGAGGAGGGGTTGGCGTAGATCTCGTCGGTCGCGGCGGCGATGAAGTAGCCGCCCGAGGCCGCCATGTCCTCGGCCACCGCGTAGATCGGCTTGTCCGGGTACTCCTCCTTGAGTTCGCGGATGGCATTGAAGATCGCGCTGGACTGCACCGGGCTGCCGCCGGGGGTGTTCAGGCGCAGCACGATGCCCTTGACGTTGTCTTCCTCGAACGCCTTTTCCAGCTGCGGGATCACGCGGCGGGCCTCGGTGGTTTCGCCCGCAGCGATCAGGCCGGTGATGTCGATCACGGCCGCGGTGGGCTTGGATAGGCCAGGTGCTTTTCGGTCACCGGCGGTGAACAGCAGGGTGATCAGGGTTAACGACCAGACCACCAGGGCGACGGAAACAAAACGGAAAAACACCTTCCAGCGCCGTGCGCGGCGTTGCTCGACCAGCCCATGACGAGCCATGTCGAGCAGGGCATCACGCGCCCAGTCCGGTGAGGCCTCGCCCTTTTCGCGACGAGGCGGTTTTTCCTCGTTGCGCGGTTCGCCGGGGTGGTAGTCCGGGCCACCGGGCGGTTCGATGCGCACGTCGTCTGGCGGGATGTTCTGGCTCATGGAGATCTTGCCTGCGTTGTCGTCCTAAGGCGGTCGCCCGAAGTGATGGTGAGATCCTATCGTACGGGCGGCTCACCGATATCGTGAGGTGTGTCGGATCAGCCGGCGCCCCCGACGACCGAATCAGACGGCGGGAGGGGTGCCGGGTTCCCGGGGGGCGCTCGGTTTCGCGATGGGTTGATTGCCCTGCTCCTGTCCCTGCCCGTCGTGCAGTCGGGCCAGCCGCTCGATCAACCAATCCGGGCGTGCTGCGGCCAAACGCTCGCGCGGGTGCGCGCCATGGGTGATACCGATGGCGTGCGTGCCGGCGTTGCGCGCCATCAGCAGGTCGAAGTCGGTGTCGCCCACCATCCAGGTCTCGGTCGGGCCGCTGCCCGTGTAATCGAGTATGCCGTCGAGCATCTCCGGGTGGGGCTTCGAGCGCGTTTCTTCGGCAGTGAGCGTGTGGTGAAAGTAGTCCGCCGTTCCCGTCTGCGCAAGGGCGCGATCGAGCCCGCGGCGCGACTTGCCGGTGGCCACGGCCAGCAGGCAACCGGTTTCCGCCAGCGCATCGAGCAGCGCCTGGGCTTCCGGATAGAGTGCGACCGGCTCCTCGTTGGCGAAGTAGCAGCGGTGATAGGCCTGGGCGAGCGCCTCGCGGAAGCGATCCTCGGCCTCGGGGAACAGTTCGGTGATGGCGTTGGCCAGCGACAGACCGATGATGCCGCGTATCGCCTCGTCGGGCAGCGGCGGGTGGTCCACCGACACCAGCGCTTCCTGGAAGGCGATGACGATCCGCCCGGTGGAGTCGGCCAGCGTGCCGTCCCAGTCGAACACGACCAGTCGGGGCGGGACGACCAGGTGTGCTGGGCGGATCAGGAGTCTGCTGATGTCGGTCATGAAGGGGGTTATCGGGGCGGCTGGTGGTTTTTCAAGGTGAGCCCGGCGTTATCCAGCAACGGCTGCCAATAATCCGGCGGGTTGCTGGTAATAGTCAGTCGGCCGCCGTGGGTCGGGTGGGTGAGGGTGAGTCGATAGGCGTGCAGCATCAGGTCGGGGCGGCGGCGTGCCAGGGGCCGGTCGAGAGTGCGCTCGCCATACTTGCTGTCACCGACGATCGGATGGCCCGCATGCCGGCAGTGCACGCGGATCTGATGGGTGCGTCCGGTATGCAGCGTCGCCGCCATCAGGCTGACCGCCGGACCGCGATGGCTGGTGCCGAGGCGTTCGAAGTCGGTGCGGGCGGACTTCCCCAAACGGGTATCGACGACCACCCGGTGGGCGCGCCCATCGCCCTGGTCTTTGCGCAGCGGGGCGGTGATGGTCTGGTGAACGTCGCGCCAGTGGCCGTGGCAGAGGGCCAGGTAGCGTTTCTTCGCCGCGCCCTCGGGGCGGAACTGCTCCTGCAGGGCGAGCAGTGTCTCGCGGGACTTGGCCACCACGATCAGGCCGCTGGTTTCGCGGTCGATGCGGTGGGCCAGTTCCAGTGTCGCGCCGTCGCCGCGGGCGGCGCGAAGGAGCTCGATCAGGCCGAAGTCGAAACCACTGCCGGCATGCGCGGCCAGCCCGGCCGGCTTGTCGATCACCAGCAGCGCCTCATCCTCGTGGCGGACCAGCGTCTCGATTCGTTCCAGCCAGCCGGCGGGAATGCGGGCGGCAGGACGTGCCACCTCGGGGTCGCCGCGCAGATCGCGCACCGGCGGGATGCGCACGATGTCGCCGTCGCGCAGGCGCTGCATCGGCTTGGCGCGCTTCTTGTTGACCCGCACCTGTCCCTTGCGGATCAGGCGGTAGACCAGCGCTCGCGGCTGCTTGTCGTGCTGGGCGCCCAGCTCGCGCAGCAGGAAGTTGTCGAGGCGCTGACCGTCACTGCGCGCGTCGACGGTTTCGAGGCGGACGCGCGGGCGTTCGGCGGGGGCTTGTTCGGCGGCGGCTTGGCGGTTCTCGGCTGTCATCGGCTCGTGTTTACTCTCGGCGCAATTGAGACCGTGCGCTGGCGGGGTTGTGATAGTATCAGCGCACTGTGGCGAAAGTCAGGTGGTGTGGCACGTGCCGACCACCCGCGGCAGCCAGCGAGCGCTCGGGTTCTTTAGTCAAGCCGGCGACTCATGCCAGCCCATCCCGTTTGCCCACGATGCGGCCTCGCCAACACCATTGGCTCGGTCTCGACGGGCACGACCAGCCTCGGGCTGCCGCCCGCTCACAGTTGTCAAGAACGATCAACGGTTGTTACGTCCTGTACTCAATGCGCCTTTTCCGGTTCCTCTCCCTGCCGCTCGCCGTCCTGTACCGCCTCGTCGCGGTCGGACGGCAGGCGTCGTGTTCGCGTTTCTGCGCGGCTCGGCGACTGGCGGGATGGTCGGCAAACGCGCGTCGGGGCGTTCCTCTGAACTCAAGTCACCTGTCGCGCGCGGCCCTTTGCCAGCCGCGGCTTGTGCAGAAACGTCGAGAATTTTTCCATGAAACGAATGCTGATCAACGCAACGCACTCCGAGGAGATCCGCGTTGCGCTCGTAGACGGGCAACGTCTCTATGACATTGACATAGAGACCCCGTCCCGGGAGCAAAAGAAGGCCAACATCTACAAGGCGACCATCACGCGCATCGAGCCCAGTCTCGAGGCCGTTTTCGTCAATTACGGCGCCAATCGCCACGGTTTCCTGCCCTTCAAGGAGATCTCGCCCGAGTACTTCGACCCCAAGGCGGTCGACGACAAGGGGCGTCCGATCATCAAGGACGCGCTCAAGGAAGGTCAGGAACTGATCGTCCAGGTCGAGAAGGAAGAGCGTGGCAACAAGGGCGCGGCCCTGACCACGCTGGTCAGCCTGGCCGGGCGCTACCTGGTGGTCATGCCCAACAATCCCAAGGCCGGTGGCGTCTCGCGCCGCATCGAAGGCGATGATCGCGCCGAGATCAAGGCCGCACTGGCGCAACTGAACGTGCCGGCAGGCATGGGTCTGATCGTGCGTACCGCCGGTGTTGGTCGTGACGTCGAGGAACTCCAATGGGACCTCGACTACCTCGTCCAGGTCTGGAGCGCGATCCACGAGGCGGCCGAGGGCCGTCAGGGCCCCTTCCTGATCTACCAGGAAAGCAACCTCATCATCCGGGCGCTGCGCGATTACATGCGCAACGACATCGGCGAGATCCTGATTGACGAGCCGACCATCTATCAGCAGGCGATGGATTTCGTCCGGATGGTCACGCCCAAGGTCGCCGACAAGATCAAGCTCTACGACGATCCCACGCCGCTGTTCTCCCGGTATCAGATCGAATCGCAGATCGAGTCGGCCTACCAGCGCAACGTCACGCTGCTCTCGGGGGGCGAGCTGGTATTCGACGTCGCCGAGGCGATGACCGCGGTCGATATCAACTCCGGGCGCAATACCAAGGGCCAGGACATCGAGGACACCGCCTTCAATACCAACCTGGAGGCGGCCGAGGAAATCGCGCGGCAACTGCGCCTGCGGGACCTGGGCGGGTTGATCGTGATCGATTTCATCGACATGGGCTCCTCCAAGCACCAGCGCGAGGTGGAAAACCGCCTGCGCGATTCGCTCAAGTATGACCGCGCCCGGGTGCAGACCAGCCGCATCTCACGTTTCGGTCTGCTTGAAATGTCACGTCAGCGCCTGCGTGCCTCGCTGGAGGAATCCAGTCAGCACATGTGCCCGCGCTGCAACGGGCAGGGCGTGATCCGCTCGGTCGAGTCGCTGTCGCTGGCGATCCTGCGTCTGCTGGTCGACGAGGCGATGAAGGACAACACCGGACGCGTCATCGCGCAGGTGCCGATTGATGTGGCCACCTACCTGCTCAACGAGAAGCGTGACCAGATCAACGAAATCGAGCAGGCCAACAGCGTCGACCTGTTGTTGATCCCGAATATCAATCTCGAGACCCCGCACTACGAGATCGAGCGTGTGCGGGCCGACGACAACGAGGCACAGGCCCGTGACGTCCAGCAGATGATCGAGCCGCTGAGCGTCGAGACCCCGTCGCCCGAGCCGCGTCATCGTCTGGCCGAGAAGGCCGCGGTCCAGACCATTCCGCGGGCGGCCCAGCCGGCCTCGGAAAAGCCGGAAAAGGCCGCCGAGCCCGCTGCAGCGGCTCCGACGGCGTCGGCTGCTCCGGCCGCCCCGGCCGCCGAGAGCGCGCCGCTGCGCCCGATCGCCAATGGGGCGGTTTCCTTGCTGCGTCGCGTCGTGGGTCAGCTCTTTGGTGCTCGTGCCGACGAGGACGAAGGGGCCGAACCTGCCTCGCGCAAGGGCAAGGACTCTGGCAAGGGTAGCGAGAAGTCCGGTGACCGCTCTGGTCGCAAGGCCGACGGTCGTCGCAAGTCCGGCAGTGACAAGGCCGAGAAAGCCAAGTCCGCTCGTGACGAGTCCCAGGACAAGGGGCAGGATAAGGACAAGGATGCCGGTCAGGGCAAAGGCAAATCGGGTAACCGACGTCGTCGCGGTCGTGGTCGTCGCGGCGGCAGCGGCGGCAACCCGGCTCAGCAGGATGCCGGCCAGAAGCCCGAGCAGAAGAACGAGCAGCCGGCCGAGACCAAGGCCGAGCCTAGCCGCGGCAAGTCGCCGACCGACGGCGAGAGCAAGAAGGACGGTGGCCAATCCGGTCGTGGCGGTTCGGGTGGCTCCGGCGGCAAGGGCCGTAGCCGCGGTGATCGTGGGCCGAAGAGCGAGCCGCGTACTCCGCCGCCGCTGGGCGAGCGCGAGCGTCAGTTGGTCGACCAGCAACTGGCCGCGCCGATCAGCGAAGGCAAGAGCCTGCCGCTCGACGTCTCCAAGAAAAGGGGCGTGGCCGAGGAGCTGCCCCCCAACGCGGCCGTGCGACTGGAGGCCAGTGATCGGTTGGTCAAGGCGACTGATGCCAAGACCACCAAGGTGGCCGCCGCACCCAAGGCGGCCTCCGGCAGCGCAGCCTCAGCAGTGACCGCCCAGGTGACCGCCCAGGACGTGACCGATTCCGGCGCATCGAGTCAGGCGCAAGGGAACGCCCCTGAAGTGACCTCTGATGCCGGGCGGTCACAAGGCGAGGCCCCGGTTGAGACACCGAAGGCTACCGAGTCGATGCCGACTCGTGAGGAGTCGGTGGACATCGAGGCCAACCCGGCGACCGATACCGAGCAGTCGGTAACGGCGAGTGCCGCATACGCCAAAGCCGATGCCGGGCCGGCATCCACTGGGTCGTCCGTGATGGCCGAGCCTACGTCGTCAGACTCTGCGGCCGATCAACCGGCGGAAAAGACGCCGGTGACCGAGTCCAAGGCGGCCGAAGCGCAAGCGCCCGACGTCGCCGAGCAGGAGACCGGTGCCGAATCGCCCAGCGACGAGGAAAAGCGCGAACGCTGATTTGGTCGCCATTACGTCGCACACAAGAACGCCCCGCTTAATCTAAGCGGGGCGTTTTCTTTTGCGGCATCCCTGCCGGTGTGGCGGGGACGCGTCTTGGAGGAAATCTCCGCTTGTCAGGTTTACCCTAAGTGACGGCGCCGAATGTCCTCGAGCAGATTGCCGGCGGCCGCCTCGACCATGTCGAGGACTTGCTCGAAGCCATTGCCGCCGCCGTAATACGGGTCCGGCACTTCGTCGAGGCCATAGTCCGGCGCGTAGCTCATGAACAGGTGGGGCTTGTCACGCAGCGCCTCGTCGGCGAGCGATTGCAGGATCTCGAGGTTGGCCAAGTCCATGGCGAGCACGTAGTCGTATTCGGCGATGTCCTCGGGACGCACCTGGCGAGCCGTGAGGTGATCCATACGGTACTGGCGGGTCATCGCGGCCCGCATGGCGCGTTCATCGGGCGGATTGCCGACGTGGTAGGCGTGGGTGCCCGCCGAATCGATGCGGATGCGATCGGCCAGATCGGCCTGCTCGACCAGTCGCTCGAACACGGCGTGGGCGGTGGGCGAACGGCAGATGTTGCCCATGCA
>JAGXGL010000004.1 GCA_024636755.1 Guyparkeria sp.
GGCGACGAGGTCGTCGGTCTCGACAACCTCAACGACTACTACGACGTGAGCCTCAAGGAGGCGCGCCTGGCCCGGCTGACCGAACAGCCGGGGTTTTCCTTCGAGAAGCTGGACGTGGCCGACCGAGCGGGCATGGCCGCGCTGTTCGAGCGCATCCAGCCCGAGCGCGTGGTGCATCTCGCCGCCCAGGCCGGGGTGCGCTACTCGATCGAGAACCCGCATGCCTACGTCGACAGCAACCTGGTCGGATTCACCAATATCCTCGAGGGCTGTCGGCATAACGGGGTGGCGCACCTGGTCTACGCCTCGTCGAGCTCGGTCTACGGCGCGAACAGCGAGATGCCGTTCTCGGTGCATCACAACGTCGACCACCCGCTGTCGCTGTATGCCGCGACCAAGAAGGCCAACGAGCTGATGGCGCACACCTACGCCTCGCTCTATAACCTGCCCACCACCGGCCTGCGTTTCTTCACCGTCTACGGGCCGTGGGGCCGGCCGGACATGGCGCTGTTCAAGTTCACCAAGAACATCCTCGAAGGCAAGCCGATCGACGTGTACAACCACGGCCACCATCGGCGCGACTTCACCTACGTCGACGACATCGTCGAAGGCGTGATTCGCACGCTCGACCACGTCGCCACCTCCAATGCCGACTGGAGTGCCGCGAATCCCGATTCCGGCACCTCGTTCGCCCCCTGGCGGGTCTACAACATCGGTAGCCACCGCCCGGTCGAACTGCTGCGCTACATCGAGTTGATCGAAGAGGCGACCGGCAAGAAGGCCGAGCTCAACCTGCTGCCGATGCAGCCGGGCGACGTACCGGATACCTACGCGGATGTCGACGATCTGAAGGCCGATGTCGGCTACGCGCCGAGCACGCCGGTCGAGGAGGGCGTGGCCCGTTTCGTCGAGTGGTATCGCGGGTACTATGGCGTTTGATGGGGACTGCTGATCGGACACACTGACGCCCCGATCCGGGGGCGTGCTCAAACCGGGGCCGGCTGAATGGCGGGCCCCGCCGGCAAGGAGCCGAGATGGCCGCGGAACTCTGGGAAATACGCGATTTCATTGCCGAGGTGCCGGCCTTCGCCGAGCTGCCCGCGGCCGCGCTCGACGCGTTGCCACGCCGGCTGACGGTGCGCTACCTGCGCCGTGGTCGTCCCTTTCCGCCCCCCGATGCCGAGCCCGGCCTGTGGATCGTGCGTAGTGGCGCGCTGGCGGTGCGCGAGCCCGACGGTCGTCTGCGCGAGAAACTCGGCGAGACCGATCTCTACCTCGAGAGCGACGAGGCGGACGAGCAAAAACCGGACACGGTAGCGGTGGTCGAGGACAGCCTGTTCTACCAGTTGCCGTTGCCGGCGTTCGAGGAGCTGGTCGAGGCCCACCCGGCATTCGCGTGGCGCTTCGAGCGCACGCGTCGCCAGCGCCTGGAGCGGGCGCTGAGCGAGTTGGGGCAGGGTGGTCGTCCGGAGTCGCTGATGGCCGCGTCGGTGGAATCGCTGCTGCGACGCGAACCGATCACCGCCACGCCGGACACCCCCATTCGCCAAGGCGCCGAGATCATGACCGAGGCACAGGTCTCGGCGCTGTTGTTGCTCGAGGACGGCCAACTGGTGGGGCTGGTCACCGATCGGGACCTGCGTCGGCGCTGCATTGCGGCGGGTGTCTCGGTCGAGGCGCCACTGCGCGAGATCATGACCGAGACCCTGATCACCGTCGCCCCGACCGCCTCGGCCTTCGAGGCCTCGCTGCTGTTCTCGCGGCACAATATCCATCACCTGCCGGTCGTCGCCGACGACGGTGCGCTGGTGGGCATCTTGTCGACCTCCGACCTGTTGCGCCACCAGGGCACGCACTCGATCCACCTGGTGCGGGACGCGATGGCGGCCCCGGACGTCGAGGCGATCGCGCGGGTGGGATCGCGCCTGCCGGATCTGGAGGCGCAGCTGGTCGCCATCGGCGCGGAGGCCGAGCCGCTGGGCGAGGCGATGGTCACGGTCACCGATGCCATGACGCGTCGGCTGACCGAATTGGCCGAGCAGGCGCTCGGTCTGGCGCCGATTGCCTGGGCCTGGGCGGCACTGGGCAGCCAGGGTCGGCGCGAGCAGACGGCGTTCACCGACCAGGACAACGCGCTGATTCTTGACGATGCCTTCGAGCCGGGGCAGCACGGCGACTGGTTCGAGCGCTTTGCCCGCTTTGTCACCGATGGTCTCGCCGCGGCTGGTCTGGAGCCCTGTCCGGGCGGCACCATGGCGACCACGCCCGACTGGCGCCAGCCCGTGGCCGGTTGGCAGGCGCAGTTTCGCGACTGGATCGAGCAGCCCGAGCCGCACTCGGTGATGCTGGCGACCAACTTCTTCGACATGCGGGTGGTGGCCGGACGTGAGTCGCTGCTCGACTTGCTTTGGGACAAGGTGCGTCCGGCGGCGCGCGAGAACACCATCTTCCAGCGCCGCCTGGCCAACAACGCGCTGGCCATCCGCATGCCGCTGGGCTTTTTCCGCCGGTTGGTGGTGGTGAACGACGAGCAGCACGATGAGCGGCTCGACCTCAAGCGTTATGGCTTGATGCCGATCGCCGATCTCGCCCGCCTGCACGCGGTCAGCTTGGGGTTGCCGGAACTGCATACCGTCCGTCGCCTGGAGGCGGCGGCCCGCGCCGGCGGCATGTCGGATCAGGCCGCCGCCGGGCTAGCGGATGCCTGGCGGCTGTTCTACGTGCTGCGTGCCCGCCACCAGGCGCGTCAGGTGCGCCGGGGTGAGCCACTCGACAACCGGCTCGACCCGGAACAGCTCTCCGGCCTGGAGCGCGATCACCTGCGCGATGCCTTCCGGGTGGTCGATGACCACCAGCGCTGGGTGCGCACCCACTTCGACGTCAGCGGCACCCGCTGAGATGGCGCGTCTTCGCCTGTCCTGGTTTCCGCACGGCACTTGGCTCGCCATGCGTCGGCGCTATCACCGTCGACGCGTGGCCGACGAGTCGCCCCTGGCGCATTTTCTTGACAGCCCCGTGGCGGACTTGGATGCCGACTGGCGCGAAGGCCAATTCCTGGTGCTCGACTTCGAGACCACCGGGCTTGATCCGGGTCAGGATCGCCTGCTGAGCGTGGGATGGGTGGTGATGCGCGGCCCGACGATCGATCTGGCGACGGCCGAGCACGAGCTGATCAACCCGATGATCGGTATCCCCGAGCAGAGCGCGGTGATTCATTGCATCACCGACGATGCCGCCGCCGAGGGATTGCCCGAGCGCGAGGCGCTGGGTCTGGTGCTCGAGGCACTGACCGGGCGCATATTGGTGGCGCACAATGCCCGTTTCGAGATCGCGTTTCTCAATGCCGCCTGTCGGCGGCACTTTGGGGCGGGGCTCGCCATCCCGGTGATCGACACCCTGCAGCTGGCCCGGCAGGGTTTCGAACGCCGCCACCTGCATCACGGCCCGGGCGAGCTGCGCCTGGACGCCCTGCGTGGCCGCTACCACCTGCCGCGCTACCACGCGCACCACGCCCTGATCGACGCGCTCGCCACCGCCGAGCTGCACTCGGCACTTTGCCAGGACCGGGTGTCGCCCAAGGGGCGGTTGTCGGTGCGGCGGTTGTTGTCAGTGCTTTGAGTTTAGGCCAGTTCGAGTGTCGGGATGCTGAAGCCCTTTCGCGGCTAAAGCCGCTCCTACCGCGAAATTAGATCGGTAGGAGCGCCTTCAGGCGCGAATGTCCCCTGAACGGGCCTACGCCGATGCGGTTTGCCCCGGCATCACCCGCTGGTTGATGCTCTCGCGCAGGGAGAGCAGGGCGGGGATGACGAACAGCACCAGTAGGGTGGAGTAGCCCAGGCCGAAGGCGATCGAGGTGGCCATCGGGATTAGGAATTGGGCCTGCAAGGATGTCTCGAACAGCAGCGGGGTCAGCCCGCCGATGGTGGTCAGCGAGGTCAGCATTACCGCGCGCAGACGTTGCACGGCCGCCTGTTCCAGCGCTTCGTCCACCGACAGCCCGGCAGCGAGCTGGTCGCGGTAGAAGGCCACCAGGATGATGGCGTTGTTGACCACGATCCCCGACAGGCCGAACAGGCCGAACAGCGACAGGATGGTCAGCTCGATGCCCATCGCCCAGTGGCCGAAGATCGCCCCGACCAGGCCGAACGGAATCACCGTCAGGACGATCAGCGGCATGGTCCAGGCGGAGAACACCCAGACCAGCACGATGTACATCAGTGCCAGGCCCAGGTAGAGGCCGAATTTCATGTCCGCCATGGTCTCGCGCTGGTCGGCCTGGCGCCCCTCGAAGCTGTACCCGATGCCGTGGCGGCTGGCCAGATCCGGCAGGGTCTCGCGCTCGAGCGAGGCTCGCAGGTTCTCGGCGTTGGCCATTGCGCGGTTGATCTCGGCGGAGACCTCCACGGCGCGCACCCCCTCGGCATGGCGGATGGCCTCGAAGCCACGCTGCGAACCAAGCTCGACCACCTGCCGAACCGGCACGAAATTGCCGTCATCGGTGCGGATGCTCAGGTCCTCGAGCGAGCCGATCCGGCGGCGTTCGGCGCGCGGCAACAATACGCGCACCTCCACCTCATCCGGGCCGGACTGGAAGATCTGGCTGAGCGCGCCGTCGTAGGCCGCGCGCAGCTGGTTGCCGACATCGCGGGTGGTCAGGCCCAGCGCCCGCCCCTGGGCATTGACCGAAAAGGTGATCTGTTGGCGGCCGTAGGGCAGGTCGTCGCTGACATCGACCACGCCCGGCACGCCCTTGAGGGACTCGGCCAGCGAGACGGCCGCGGCCTTGAGATCGTCGGTGGTCCCGCCCTTGAGGCGCACGGTCAGATCGGCACCCGGCGGACCGCCCTGACGCGAGCTGATCGAGAAGTTCTCCATGCCCGGCGGCACGCGGGTATTCTCCCGCCAGGTGCGGATGAACTCGGCATTACGGGTGCTGCGGGCGTCCGGCTCGACCAGTTCGATCAGGATCGAGCCGAGCTGGTCGCCCTGGGTGCCGCTCTCGGCGCCGATGGTGCCGCCCTGGCGGGTGATCGCCGTCTGCACCAGTGTCTCGCCCAGCTCCTCCTCGGTTTCGCTGAGGCTGCGTTCCAGCTCGTCCATAAAGCCGACCATGCGCTCGCGGTCGGTGCCGGCGACGAAGGTGGCGTTGGCGTAGACGATCTGCGATTCGGGGGTGGGGAAGAAGGTAAAGCCCAGCCGTCCGCCGGCGAGCAGCCCGACGGCGATGATGACGGTGCCGACGGCGGTGGCCAGGGTGACGGCCCGATGGCCGATGGCGAAGCGCACCGCGGGGCGGAAGTGGCGCTGACGGAAGTGATCGAAGCGGCGATCGAAGCCGGCGCGGAACCGAGCCATGCGGCCGGGTTGGCGGTGCTCGAGCTCGTCGTCGCGATGTCGACCACTGAAGGCGCCGCGCAGGTGACCGGGCAGCACCAGGAAGGCCTCGACCAGCGAGGCGCCGATCACGCAGATCATCACCACCGGGATGTCGCGCAGGATCTGGCCGATGGTGCCGCCGACCACCAGCAGCGGCATGAAGGCGGCGATGGTGGTCAGCGACGAGGCCATTACCGGCCAGAACATCCGCCGGGCGGCCCCTTGCGAGGCGAGCAGGGGTGCCTCGCCGTGGCGAAAGTGCGCATCGGCATCCTCGCCCACCACGATGGCATCATCCACGATCACGCCCAGGGCCATGATCAACGCGAACAGCGAGATCATGTTGATCGACCCGCCGATCAGCCACAGGATCGCCAGCGCGGCGAGAAATGCCGCCGGGATGCCCGCCGCCACCCAGAAGGCCACCCGCCCGGGCAGGAACAGGTACAAGAGGACCAGGACCAGGATCAGGCCACCCGCCCCGTTGGTGACCAGCAGATTGATTCGATCGCGGATCAGTTGCCAGGACTGGTCATAGGCCTTGAGGTGCAAGCCGGGCGGCAGGGTCGGGCGGGTCTCGTCGATCCATTGCTGCAGGGCGCGCGCTGACTCGAGGCTGTCGCCGTGTTCGGCACGCTGGAGCACCAACTCGGCCGCCGACATGCCATCAAAGCGCATCAGCAGCGAATCCCGGCGCGGCTCCTGCAGGATGTGGGCGATCTGGTCGAGGTCCAGTCGGGCCTGCGGGCTGCTGATCACCGACAGGTTGGCGAATTCCAGTGGGCGGCGGCGTTGCTCGACGGCGCGCAGTTCGCGTCCACCATCGGCGCTGCCGAACTCGCCCGCCGGTACGTCGCGCGATAGGGCATCGATGGTCTCGGATAGCTGCGGCAGGGATTGTCCCAGCGACACCAGCGAGGCCGAGGGCACCTCGATGGCAATCTGCTGCTGGGGGATGCCGTTGACGGCGACCCGGTCGATGCCCCGGTCGATCAGCTCGCGTTCGAAGCGATCGACCCACTGGCGCAGCGCGCTGCGCTCAACATCGCCGTAGACCAGCAGTCGCGCGACCGGATCGAATTTGGGGGCCCGACTGATCTGCGGATTTTCCGCGTCGGCCGGGAAGTTGCGGAAGGTGTCGACCTGCTCGCGCACGTCGTTGAGCGCAAGCACCGGATCGGTGCCCTGCAGGAATTCCAGCGTGATGGTGGAAATGCCCTGCGCGGAGGTGGAGGTCATGGTGTCCACGTCCGGCACGGCGCGCAGGCGCTCCTCGAGCGGGTTGGTGATGCCGCGCTCGACGTCCTCGGCCGAGGCGCCGGACCAGACCACCGAGACATTCACGATGTCGACCGCGAAATTGGGGAAAAACTGGATGTTCATCCGCGAGATGGCGAACAGCCCGCCGAGGATCATCAGCAGCATCACCAGGTGCGCGGCCACCCGGTGACGGGCAAAGCGCTCCAGGATGCCCTGCGGTTGCCCGTCGGTCATTCCGTCGCCTCGGTGCCGCCGGTGCCATCCGATTCGGCGTCATCGGCCTCCCAGCGCACCTTCAGGCCGTCGACGGCGTTGGGCAGCTGCGTGGTGGCCAGGCGGTCGCCCGGCGACAGCGACGGGGCGCGCACGAGCAGGGTGCCGTTATCACCGGACATGTCATCACCGCGGTATTCGCCCAGCCGCTCGACCTGCACGCGTTCGAGCCGTTCCTCGTCGATGCGGTAGACGTGATCGTTGCCGTACAGGGCGCTGTGGGGGATCGCGACGGCCTCATCGATGGCGGGCATCTCGAGTTCGATGGTGAGCACCTGGCCGGTGCGCAGTGAATCGTTGGGGTCGACGAAGCGGAACAGCCCGGTGGCCCCCTGACCGCTCGCCTCGGCGGCGATGCGTTCGAGCTCGAGTGCTGCGTCGGTTTCGCGTGCCCGGGCCTGGGGCGGATTGCCGGCGCGCAGGGCCTCGAGCATGACCGCGACCCGCGTGGAGGGGATCAGGGCGCGCAACTCGAAGCCGCTCCACGGATAGAAGCTCAACAGGGTGGCATTGGCGCCGACCTGGGCCCCCGGCGTGACCTCGACGTTGCCGACCAGGCCGTCGGCGGGGGCCGCGACGCGGGCGCGCTCCAGGTCTCGTTCCGCCGCCATCACGTCCGCCTCGGCGGCGTCACGTCGGGCCTCGAGCCCGGCGATACGGGCATCGAATGTCGACAAGCGCTCGCGCCGGGTATTGAGCGCGAGTCGGGCCTGGCTGAGGGTGTCTCGGGCGGTGTCGACGTCGGCTTGCGAGGTAAGGTTGCGACCCTGGAGGTTGCGAGTCCGCGACAGGGCGGTCTCGGCGTTCTCGACGATTTGCTGTTCGAGGGCCAGCGCCTGCCGATCGGATTCGTGTTGCGCGCGCACCTCGCGAATCTGCGCCTCGAGATCGGCGAGATTGGCCTTGGCGCGTGACAGGGCCGGCTCGAAATCCCGGCGATCGAGTTCGACCAAGCGGGTGCCTTCGGTGACCGACTCGCCGTCCTCGACCGGCACGGCGGCGACGCGCGCGGACAACGGGGCATTGATCGAGAGCCGGTCGGGATTGGCGACCTCGCCGTGGAGGGTCAGTACAGGGTGTCGTGTGGCCGGCTCGACTTGCATGGTCTCGACCAGCCACGCGCGCTCCTCTGGCATGGGCTGGGGCGCGTCGGGGCGACTGGCCTTCAGAGCGAGAAAGGCCGCGATGGCGATGGCGAGGATCAGCAGGGGAAGCAGGAAACGAAACAGCCAGCGCCGCTGTCGGGGGGAGCGTGTCGGGGTATCGGATGGCTGCATGGTGTTCCGCTGGTCCTTCGCGCCGGCAACTGGACGGGGTGATCGGGTGGCAATCACTGAATCGAGCGCCCGAAGCATAGCAAATCGCCTCGGGGTTTGCGCCGATCGGCTAATGACAGATCAGTAAAACTAATCCGTCATGTAGTGTCCTTACGACTTGCCCAGCATGGCACGGATCGCCGTCATCGCCTCGGCGGCGGTCGCCCGGTTTTCCTCGTCGCTTTTCTGAACGCCAATGCCTTCCCAGCGGAGCAGGTCGGCTTCGACCTCCTCGAGAAAGCGACTGGGCTGCACGTCGCGCCACTGCCCGTACCGTCGCCGTCGCCGCGTCAGCGTGAAGGTCAGGCTGCGCTGGGCGCGGGTAATGCCGACGAAGCACAGGCGGCGCTCCTCGGCCAGCCGCTCCTCTTCCTGGCAGTCGTGGTGGGGCAGAAGGTCTTCCTCCATGCCCGTGAGATAGACATGCGGGAACTCCAGGCCCTTGGCGGCGTGCAGGGTCAGCAGGCGCACGGCGTTGTCGTCCTGGTCGCGGGTCTTCTGCTCGAGGATGCCCAGCAGGCTCATCTTCTGCACCAGCTCGGTCAGCGAAAGCGACTCACCGCTGTCGTTGTCCACGGCGATCCGCTCGGTCCACTCAAGCCAATCCTGCAGGGTGGTCCAGCGACGTTCGGCGGCCTTGGCGCTGTTTTCCTGTTCACGCAGATAGCCGAAGTAGTCGATTTCCTCGAGCATTCTGCGCATCGCCTCGGCGGCGGGCTGTTGGTCCATGCGCGCCCGGGTGGCGTCCAGCCAGTCGAGGAACTGGGTCAGCTGGTGGTGCACGCGGGTATCGATTCGTTGGGCGGCGGTCACCGATCGGGCGGCGGCCGCGAGATGGACGTGGCGTTCGCGGGCGATCTGCCCCAGGCGTTCGAGGGTGGTCGGGCCGATGCCGCGTCGTGGGGTGTTGATGATGCGCAGCAACGCGGCATCGTCGGAGGGGTTGGCCATCAGGCGCAGGTAGGCCATGGCGTCCTTGACCTCGGCGCGTTCGAAGAACGACTGCCCGCCGGTGAGGATGTAGGGGATCGAGAGCTTGCGCAGCTGCTGCTCGATCAGTCGCGCCTGGTGGTTGCCCCGGAACAGGATGGCGAAGTTGCGGTAGGGCGAGTCGTCCTTGAAGTGCCGGTGCAGGATGTCGGTGGCGATGCGCTCGGCCTCGTCCTCGGCGGTATCGCAGACCAGCACCCGGTGCGCTTCGCCGGGGCCCACCGCGCTCCAGAGCGTCTTGGGCTGGGTGGTCGGGTCGTTGGCGATCAGCTGGTTGGCCGCGGTGAGCACGGTGTTCACCGAGCGATAGTTCTGCTCGAGCTTGACGGTGGTCAGGCCCGGGAAATCGCGCGCCAGATGGACGAGATTTTCCGGCCGCGCGCCGCGCCAGGCATAGATCGACTGGTGGTCGTCGCCCACCGCCGTCAGGCGGCCGAGCTTGCCCACCAGCAGCCGCACCAGTTCGTACTGGCTGGCGTTGGTGTCCTGGTATTCGTCGACCAGCAGATAGCGCACCCGGTGCTGCCAGCGCTCGCGGGCCTCGGGGTCGTCGCGCAGCAGTTCGACCGGGCGCTTGATCAGGTCGTCGAAATCCAGCGCGTTGCAGGCCGTCAGTTGCCGGGCGTAGTCGTTGTACAGCGAGGCACAGGCAGCTTGAACCTCGTCGGCACTGATCTCGGCCGCCAGGGCCGGGGTGAGCAGGTCGTTCTTCCACTGCGAGATCTGCCACTGCGCCTCCTTGGGCTCGATCATGCCCGCGGCCGAGTCGTTCTGCTGCAGCAGCGACTTGATCAGGTTGAGGCTGTCCTCGGCATCGAGGACGGTGAACCCGGGGCGCAGGCCGAGCGTGCGGATCTCGCGGCGGATCAGGTTCAGCCCGAGCGTGTGGAAGGTCGAGATATTGAGCCCGCGGCGGCGTTCGGCCGGTAGGCGTTTGCCGATCCGTTCGCCCATCTCGCGGGCGGCCTTGTTAGTGAAGGTCACCGCCCAGATACCGCGTGCAGGCACGCCCTTGGACTCGATCAGGTGGACGATCTTCTCCACGATCACGCGCGTCTTGCCCGACCCGGCGCCGGCCAGTACCAGCAGCGGCGAGTCGATGTGCCGCACGGCGGCCTGTTGTTCCGGGTTCAGCCCTTGCATGGGGCCAACGGGGGACGGTGGGGACGGGCGGTGGCCGCCTCGAGCAGGGCGGCGGTGAGAATCAGCGCGCCGCCGATCCAGATATGGGCACCGTGGATGCGATCGCCCAGCCAGGTGGCCGAGGCGACGGCCACCAGAAGCTCCAAGGTCATGAGGATGGCCGTGCGCGAAGCGGGCAGGCGCTCGACGGCGTACTGCGTGGCCAGCACGGCGGCCAGCAGCATGGTCGCCCCGTAGAGTGCACTGCTACCCACCGCCGAGAGCGTCGGGGTCACGCCGAACTCGCTGGAGACGGACCAGGCAATCAGGCCGAGCACCACGGTCGAGCCCTGCATCAGGGTGAGCTTGATCGGGATGGGCTGCTCGTGGAGAAACCGGAACAGGGTGTTGGCCGCGGCCAGCGTAAAGCCCGCGATCAGCGCGAACAGGTCCGCGGCACGCAGGCCGTTACCGAAGTCCGGCCCGAGGATCAGGAATGCCCCTGCCAGTGCACTGATCACCGCCAGCACACGGGCGGGTGTCAGCGGTTCCTTGAGGAAAAAGCGGCCGAAGAGCACGCCCCAGGCGGGGATCAGGAAAAAGAGCATCATCGAGCGGACGACGTCGCCGTAGACCATCGCCATGGTGAAGCCCACGCCCGAGACCCCGGCGGCGAAGGCCAGCAGGGCAAGCCATTCCCAGTTCAGGCGGCTGATCGGCGGACGGGTCGGATCGTGCCAGGCGCGACAGGCGAACGGCAGGACGATCAGCCATTGCGCGGCGTAGGCGATCACGGTGAGCAGGATCGGGCCGATACCCAGCGCGTGGGCGTATTTGAGCCAGATCCAGGTCAGGCCCCACAGGGTGGAGCCCGACATCAGGATGAGCGTGGGCGGGACACGCTCGCCCGCTGTCATCGCGGGCGACACGTCAGGTGCGCCGTAGAGGTTGGCGGTTCATGCCGGAGGTCACGAGCCGTCGACCCAGGCCCGCGCGTTCTCGAACAGGCGCAGCCACGGTCCGCGATCGGTGTCCGGGTCGCGCTGATCGGTTGACCAGCGATCCGGACGCCAGGAGAGTTGGCTGGCCCGCCAGACGCGTTCGGGGTGCGGCATCATGATGGTGAAGCGCCCGTCCTCGGTGGTAAAGCCGGTCTCGCCGGCGGCCGAGCCGTTGGGGTTCGCCGGGTATTGTTCGGTGGCGATGCCGTGGCCGTTAACGTAGCGCAGGGCGGTGAACGCCTGCTCGGCGTCTTCCGGCCGGCGGTAGGCCACCCGACCCTCGCCGTGGGCGACCGTGATCGGCAGGCGGCTGCCCGCCATGCCGGCCAGCAGCACCGACGGCGACTGCGGCACTTCGACCAGTGAGAGGCGCGCCTCGAACTGCTCGGAGCGGTTGCGCAGGAAACGCGGCCAGTGACCGGCGCCCGGGATCAGGTCGCCCAACTGCGAGAACATCTGGCAACCGTTGCACACGCCCAGGCCGAAGGTGTCGTCGCGCTCGAAGAACGCCTGCATGGCGTCACGGGCACGATCGTTGTAGCGGATCGCGTGCGCCCAGCCCGAGCCGGCGCCGAGCACGTCACCGAAGGAGAAGCCACCGCAGGCGACCAGGCCCTTCATGTCGGTCAGATCGTGGTGTCCGGCAATCAGGTCGGCCATGTGCACGTCGACGGCCTCGAAGCCGGCGGCGGTGAAGGCGGCGGCCATCTCGATCTCGCCGTTGACGCCCTGTTCGCGCAGGATCGCGATCCGGGGGCGGGTGCCCGTGGCGATCATCGGCGCGGCGAGCGACTCGCTGACATCGAAGCGCGCCTCGGCGCCGGCGAGTTGCGGGTCGTCCAGGTCGGTCGCCGCGGCATAGGCCTGTTCGGCGGTTTCCGGGTTGTCGCGCAGGGCGCACAGGTGGAACGAGGTCGCCGACCAGATGGCTTTGAGATCGGTCAATGTGCGGTCGATCACGGTCTTGCCGCGCCATTCGACGTGGACCTGCGGCTTGGCGACCGCGCGGCCCAGTTCGATCAGGGCCTCGCCCAATCCGGCGGCCTCGAACTGCTCGCGGATGAACGCGGCATCGCCCGCCTTGACCTGAAAGACGGCACCGACCTCCTCGGCGAACAGGCCGGCCATGGGGTCGCCGCCGAGTCCGTCGATCGAGAGATCGAGCCCGCAGCGGCCGGCAAAGGCCATTTCCAGCAGGGTGGTGATCGCCCCACCGTCACTGCGGTCGTGGTAGGCGGTGAGATAGCCCAGGTGGTTGAGCTCCTGGATCAGGTCGAAGAATGCCTTGAGCGGCGCCGGGGCGATGTCCGGCGTGGTTGAGCCGGTCGCGTTGTAAACCTGCGCGAGCGCCGAGCCACCCAGGCGGTTCTGACCTAGCCCGAGGTCGACCAGGAACAGGCGGTTGTCGGTATCCGAGACCAGTTGCGGGGTCAGCGTGCGGCGCACGTCGCTCACCGGGGCGAAGCCGGTGACCACCAGCGAGACCGGCGAGGTGACCGTCTTTTCGGTCTTGCCGTCCTGCCAGCGGGTCTTCATCGACAGCGAGTCCTTGCCCACCGGGATGCTGATCCCGAGTGCCGGGCAGAACTCCATGCCGACGGTGCGCACGGTGTCGAACAGTCGCGCGTCCTCGCCCTCATGCCCACAGGCGGCCATCCAGTTCGCCGACAGCTTGATGCGGTCGGTGCCGTCGATAGCAGTGCCGGCGAGATTCGTGACCACCTCGGCCAGCGCCAGCCGCGCGGAGGCCGGGGCGTCGAGTAGGGCGACCGGGGCGCGCTCGCCCATGGCCATTGCCTCGCCGTGATGGTGGTAGAAATCGGTCGAGGTGACCGCGCTGTCGGCCACCGGCACCTGCGCCGGCCCGACCATCTGGTCGCGGGCGACCAGGCCGCCGACCGAGCGGTCGCCGATGGTGATCAAAAAGCTCTTGTCACCGACGCCGGGCAGGGCCAGGACTCGATCAAGCGCGGCGTTGATTTCAACGCCGTCGAGATCGAGCTCGATGGCGGCGTGCGGCTGGTGTTTGACGTCGCGGTGCATCTTCGGCGGGTGGCCGAACAGCGTCTGCATCGGCAGATCGACCGGGTTGTCGCCGAAGTGCGGGTCGGCGACCTGCAGGTGCTGTTCCGCGGTGGCCGTGCCGACCACCGCGAACGGCGCGCGCTCGCGGTCGCACAGGGCGGCGAAGCGCTCGAGGTCACCGGGCTGGATCGCCAGCACATAGCGTTCCTGCGACTCGTTGCACCAGATGGCCAGCGGCGTCATGCCCGGCTCGTCGTTGGGAATCTGGCGCAGGTCGAAGCTGCCGCCCATGCCGGCATCGTTGATCAGTTCGGGCAGGGCGTTGGACAGGCCGCCGGCGCCGGCGTCGTGGATCGAGACGATCGGGTTGGTATCGCCGAGCGAGATGCAGCGGTCGATCACTTCCTGGACGCGCCGTTCCATCTCCGGGTTGGCGCGTTGCACCGAGGCGAAATCCAGTTCGGCGTGACCGGCACCGGAATCCTGCGAGGAGGCGGCCCCGCCGCCGAGACCGATTTGCATGGCCGGGCCGCCCAGCACAATCAGCAGATGGCCGGGGGCGATCGGCTCCTTCTCGATCAGGTTGGGACGGATCACGCCGACGCCGCCGGCAATCATGATCGGCTTGTGGTAACCCCAGGCGTGACGCTGGTGTGTGCCTTCGTCCTCGCCGGTGTTCATTTCCAGGGTGCGGAAATAGCCGCCGAGTGCCGGGCGACCGAATTCGTTGTTGAACGTCGCCGCCCCGATGGGGCCGTCGAGCATGATCTCCAGCGGGCTGACGATGCGATCGGGGCGGCCGACGTCCGCGGTGGCCGCTTCCCAGGGTTGCGGCAATTCCGGGATGCGCAGGTTGGAGACCGAGAAGCCGCTCAGGCCGGCCTTGGGCTTGCCGCCCCGGCCGGTCGCGCCCTCGTCGCGGATCTCGCCGCCGGCACCGGTGGCGGCACCCGGATCGGGCGAGATGGCGGTGGGGTGGTTGTGGGTCTCGACCTTGGCGAGAAAGTCGATGCGTTCGTCGACCGTCTCGTAGTTGCCGGTGACCGGATTGACGGCAAAGCGGGTGCCATCCTGGCCCTGGAGGACCGCGGCGTTGTCTTTGTAGGCCGACAACGTGCCCTCGGGGTGGCGCTGATGGGTGTTGCGGATCATCGCGAACAGCGACAGGTCGCGGTCCTCGCCGTCGATGGTCCAGCCGGCGTTGAAGATCTTGTGGCGGCAGTGCTCGGAGTTCGCCTGCGCGAACATCATCAGTTCGACGTCGGTGGGATCGCGATCGAGTCGACGGTAGGCGTCGGCGAGGTAATCGACCTCGTCGCCACTGAGGGCCAGCCCCATGCGTTGGTTGGCCGCGGCAATCGCACCCTCGGCATCGTCACCCAGAGTGATACGCGACAGCGGCGCGGGTTGCGCGTGGGTAAACAGGGCCTCGAGTGACGCCTCATCGCTGTAGACCGACTCGGTCATGCGGTCGTGCAGCACCTCGAGCAGGGCCGGACGCCAGTCGAAGTCATCAACGTTGATCGAATGCCCGGATACCGCGAACTCGATGCCCCGCTCGATACGCCCGATGCCGTCCAGACCGCAGATCCGCGCAATGTCGGTGGCCTTGCTCGACCACGGCGAGATGGTGCCCGCGCGCGGCGCGACCACGATCCGCGGCCAGGTATCCGACCATTTTTCCACCGGCTCGCCGTAGTCGAGGAGTTCCTCGAGCCGGGCCTCGCCTACCTGCCCGCCGTCGTTGCGGTCGACCAGGTGCACGAACCGGGCGTGCACGGCCTCGATCCCGGGATGGATGGCCGCCAGTCGCTGCTGGAGCTTGGCGAGGCGAAACGGGGATCGAGCGGCGTTACCGGTAATAATTCGCATAGGTCGGTCGGGCGTGTGGCCTGGGTCGGTGTGTGTCAGGTGCCCAAGCAGGTCTCGCGCGTAATTGAAAGACGCGAAACGCGCTCGCAGGGCGGTCCGTGCTGAGGACGCGAATTGTACAACAGCCAGTCGCCGACCTCGGCAGGATCTGGGGGAAATGGCCTGTCGAATAGTTAGTGCACGCCGCGCGGCCATCGATGGGTCGGACCGGCCGTCAGTCAACGCGGGAATGGTATTCAGGCCGTCTTTCGCATGCGATCAGGCCAGGAAGAGGGCCCGCCAGTCACGATTGTCGCTACGCGGCAGATCAGGCTTTGCCTCGGGCATCGGCAGTTCGATGCCGATCTGGCATTCGTCATCTTCCACGCGTCGATACCAGATGACCTCGCCAAGCAGGTAGAACGGCTCGGCATTCTCTTCCAGTCGAGCCACCACCTCGACCCCGGTGCCGGGTTGGATTCGGTCGGCCCAGTCGACATCGCAGCAGAGGTTCAGCCCGTTGGCGCTGATGTCGATGATTCGTCCCCGACCGACCGGGTGAGATTCCCCAAGCAGGCGCAACAGACCGTTGCCGGTCTTGTCGAGCCGCATGAAGTCGCGGCGATCGCGGTGGTGTTTGTCATCATCAGGGCGGCTCGCGGAATCAGTGTTCATCGCGATGCTCCCCCAGTCGGTCGCGCAGGTCGGCGAGCGCGCGGGCAAACCGCGGGTTGCCGAAGACCGGCCGGGTGCGATCGGCGAACAGGTCGTCGAGCACCTGGCCGACGGGGAGATTTAGCTTGGCCTGTCCCGTGCGGTTGGCAAAGCTGACCACGCCGTTGTCGGGATCGAGGTCTCGAATTTTGAGGCGACGCAGGGCACGCCCGGGTCCGGTGTAGACCTCGAACCACTCCTCACTTGTGCCCTGTTGCCGGAAAAATGCCTGAACGACACCGAGCGAGGCAAGCAGCAGCCCGTCGGTGGGGATGTCGCTGGCGGCGGGTTCCGGTGCGCTGTGGGTCGCGTCCTGGGCCGGTCTGTCCAGGTTATCCACGTCAGTCGGGCCATCATCCGGGGTTTGATCCTGGGTTTGATCCGGAATGTTGGCGGCACTCGGTGTGGCCGAGGCTGCCGGTGGCGACTGCGCCTCGACGACCGGCGGGAGAGTGCTTGGCGAGTCGACCGCAGACGACTCCGTTGCCGGGTCGTCGATTACGGCATTTGTCGGCGATTGGTCGGTCGCCGTTGATTTCGTACTTGGCGCCTCGGGCATGTCCGGACTGTTGCGGCTTTGCGCGTCGAGATACTCGATGAAGGCGTCGAGGGCGTGCTGCTCATCGGTGAGCAGACCGTCGCTGGTCTGGTCGTTGAACACCCGCGAGGCCTCGCGGGCAAATGCCTTGACCTCTTCCGGGCCCAGGGTGGGGTCGAGTTGCAGGGTCAGTGCCTCCTGGAGCAGACCGATGATCCCGGCCCAGGGGGCGCTTTGCCGGCCCTGGTTGATCATGGTGCGAACCATGAAGGGCTCGAACACGTCGACAAGCAAGGCGCGTGTGGGCGTGCGCACGGGCATGTCGTTGGTGTGGCCGGCGAGGATCTTGCCAACCCGGACTCGGCAGCGTTCTTCGATCTGTGCCAGGCGCTCGTGCGCGGGAGTGATTGCCGGCTCGGTCGATTCGATCGCCTTGCCGCGCGAGATGTCGCGCAGGCGCTCGGCGAGCGCGTCGAGCTCGGCGGGATTATCCAGCACGGTCTGCTGGATGGGGCCGAGGATGGTCGCGGTCGATTCGATGTCCGGCTTGAGATCCGGGTCCGAGCCGATCAGGGCGAGCAGGTTGAGAATGCGGCGCATCGGGTGATCGGCATCGGAGAGGAAATGCCGATCCCTCGAGGCGAGCAGCAACACCGCGAGTTGCAGCGTGGCGATCTGCCGGCGGTGACGCGGATCGATCAGTCCATCATTGAGCACGTCGCCCAGGGTCATGCCGACCAGTCGAATCACTTCCCGGCTGCGGGCCGGCCAGTTGCCGGCGGGCAGGGTGGGTTCGAGGCGGTCGCGAATGAAGGCCGCGAAATCGTCGGCGCGCCAGTCCTGATCGCGCTCGAAGCGGAACAGGTACTGGTCGTCCCCGCCTATGCTGGCGCGAACCAATGGCTCCAGTCGGTCGGCCAGTGCCTTGGGTGAGGGGCCGAGGTGTTGCGGTACGTCGGGCACGGTCGGCCGGGCGGTGGGTGGCGCGACGAGAGGAGCCGAGTCGGCCAGCGGGTCGCGCAGTCGCTTGATGCCGGGTAACACGCCCACCTGGATCAGGTAGTCATTGAGTACCGAGTAGATCGGCGTGAGGCGGAACAGCACCTGCTCGGCCCACTGGGCGATCAATCGGTACCGAACGCTATCGGGCAGTTCGCGCGTCTGGGCAAGAAAGGCGCGGCTGATCGACTCGAGCGTGAACATCCCGGCGGGGACGTTCTCCGGGTCATCGTTGTGCAGTTGACCGACACGCGCCTCGAACTGGGTGTGCTCGATGCCGCAACGTTGACCGGCCTCGGCGAGATGGTCTTCAAATTTCAGTGCACGGGTGCGGTCGCCGATCAGTTGATGCCAGTCGGCTTGTTGCCAGTCGGCTGCCGGTTCGAGCAGGGTCTGGGCAAAGGCACGATAGAAGGCCTCCTGCTCGCTTCGAGAATGGGCAATGGCCTCGAACGCCTCGGCCCGTTGATCGCTGTCGGTTGCCGACGAGGCCTGGTCGAACAGTTGCCGTTCGACCTGGGCAAACAATCGTTTGATGCCTTCGTGCAATGCCGCGCCCATCAAACGCGCCAATTCGTCGCGGACCTGGGCTGGGCTGGTCTGGAATCGATTCATCATTTTGTTTCAGCGTTCGATATCGCTTGATAGAGATCGAGGTACGAGCGGGCACTGGCGCCCCAGTCGTATTGCTGGGCCATCGCCCGCTGGCGTACCTGTTTCAGGTCGTCCGGGCGATTGAACAATGCCGTGAACTCGTCGATCGACCAGAGGATCGAGGTGACGTCGACCTGGCTCATCACGATGCCCGTGGCGCTGCCGTCGCGCAGGGTGGCCGGCGTGGCCGGAGTGACCGTGTCGGCCAGACCGCCCACGCTGTGGACGATCGGCACCGTGCCGTATTTGAGACTATAGAGCTGGTTGAGTCCACAGGGCTCGAAACGACTCGGCATGATGAACGCATCGCCCCCTCCCTCCAGTCGATGAGCCAGTCCCTCGTCGTAGCCGATGCGCACCGCGATGCGCTCGGGATCGGCCTCGGCGCGTGCCCGCAATGCCTGTTCGAAGCGTCGCTCGCCACTGCCCAGGCAGGCGAACTGCACGTCGCGCTGGCCGAGCATGGAAAGAGCCTGGATGACCAGGTCGATCCCTTTCTGTTCCACCAGCCGACCGACGTGCACGATCAGGGGCACGTCGTCCCGTATCGGTAGGCCCAGCTCTTTCTGGAGGGCGGCCTTGTTGGCCGTCTTGCCGTCGAGCTTGTCGCGCGAATAGGGAGTGACCAGGGCGGGGTCGTTCTTGGGGTCCCAGTCCGAGCCAATCCCGTTGAGGATGCCGACCAGCGAATCGCTGCGATGGCGTAGCAGCCCGTCGAGTCCGTAACCGAACTTGGCTGTCTGAATTTCTCGGGCGTAGTTGGGGCTCACCGTGGTGATGCGGTCGGCGAACACGATGCCGCCCTTGATGAACGACATGTTGCCCCAGAACTCGAGGCCGTCGGGTCGCCACAGGCTCCACGGCAGCCCCAGTCGTTCGAAGGTCGAGCGGTCGAACACGCCCTGGTAGGCGAGGTTGTGCAGGGTGAAGACGGTCTGCGGTTTTTCGGCCTCGTGGAGCAGGGCCGGGATCAGGCCGGTTTGCCAGTCATTGGCGTGGACCACGTCCGGGCGCCAATCGGGATCGACCTCGCCGGTGGCGAGGGCAACCGCGGCGCGGGCGAACAGGGCAAACCGGTCCGGGTTGTCGTGCCAGGAGTTCCCGTCCGGCCCCATGTAGGGATTGCCCTGACGGGCCGAGAAGGTCGGGTGATCCACCAGGTAGGTGCGCACGCCGCTATCCGGCATGACGGTGTGCAGGATATCGACCGGCTGGCCGAGGACGTCGAGACGAGCGATATGCTCGGTCATCTGGTCCTCGCGCAGGGCCAGGTCGCCGTAGCGCGGCAGGACCAGGCGCACGTCGACACCCAACTCGGTCAGCGCGGCGGGCAACGCGCCGGAGACGTCGGCGAGCCCCCCGGTCTTGATCAGGGGATAGGCTTCACTCGTCGCAAACAGCACAGACAGCGACACGTCGGTATCTCCTCGATATCGGTTAGGGCGGCCAAGCGGGACCACGCCGGGAAGGTGTCACGACTCGGGGTAACGATGAATGCGCTCCCCTAAGGACGCCAAGTATCGCATGTTATCGGACCGCGGTGGTTCGGCACAGCGGGAGCATTTCAGTCGCCTGCGTGCTTGAGTACGACCGCGGACAGACCGGGCAGGTCGAGCGTGAGGTTGGCGGGCTGATCGTGCATTGGCACGGCCTGGGCCGTGCTGGGCGACGGGTTGTGGCCTGCGCCGCCAAATCCCTCGCCGTCGGTGTTCAGAAGCACCTGGTAGCGCCCGGCGGCGGGTACGCCGATGCGGTAACCGGGGCGGTCGACCGGGGTGAAGTTGAAGACCACCACCACGGTCTCGGAATGGCCGTGACGACAGAAGCTGATCACCGACTGGTTGCGGTCGCTACAATCGATCCAGGCAAAACCGCCTGCGTCGAAATCGCGTTGGTACAACGCCGGTTCGTTCCGGTAGCGGAAATTGAGTTGGTCGACCAGGGCCTGGATGCCCTGGTGCAACGGGTAGTCGAGCATCCACCAGTCGAGTTCCCGCTCATGCGACCACTCGTTGCCCTGGCCGAATTCGGTGCCCATGAACAGGAGCTTCTTGCCGGGAAAGGTGTACTGCCAGGCGAACAGCAGGCGCAGGTTGGCGAAACGCTGCCACTCGTCACCCGGCATCTTGCCGGGCAGGGAGCGCTTGCCGTGCACGACCTCGTCGTGGGAGAGCGGCAGGACGAAGTTTTCCGAAAAGGCGTATAGCAGCCCGAAGGTCAGCAGGTTGTGGTGGTATGGGCGGTGCAGGGGGTCTTCGGCGAAGTAGGCGAGGGAATCGTTCATCCAGCCCATGTTCCACTTGATGGAAAAGCCCAGCCCGCCATGCTCCGGTGGCCGGGAGACCATCGGCCAGGCGGTGGATTCCTCGGCCATCATCAGGGTGCCAGGGTTGCGCGAGAGAATCGTGTGGTTGAGCCGCTGCAGGAAATCGATCGCCTCAAGGTTTTCCCGGCCGCCGTGACGGTTGGGTAGCCAGTCGTCGGCTTCGCGGGAGTAATCGAGATAGAGCATCGAGGCCACCGCGTCGACACGCAAGCCGTCGAGGTGCAAGTGCTCGATCCAGTACTGCGCCGAGGCGATCAGGAAGTTCTGCACCTCGCGCCGGCCATAGTTGAAGATCAAGGTGCCCCAGTCACGATGTTCGCCACGGCGCGGGTCGTCGTGCTCGTAGAGGGCGCTGCCGTCGAAGCGCGCCAGGGCGAACTCGTCACGCGGAAAATGCGCGGGTACCCAGTCGAGGATCATGCCGATGCCCGCGGCGTGCGCGCGGTCGACGAAACGGCAGAAGGCGGCCGGGCTGCCGAAGCGACTGGTGGGGGCGAAGTAGCCGGTGGTCTGGTAACCCCAGGAGGCATCGAAGGGGTGTTCGGTGACCGGCAGCAATTCGATGTGGGTAAAGCCGCGTTCCTGGACGTAGGGGATCAATTGATCGGCCAGTTCGTCGTAACTGGGAAAGCGCCCGTCGGGCAATCGCCAGGAGCCCAGATGCACCTCGTAGGTCGTCATGGGTGCCTGGTCCCATTGCCATTGCTCGCGGCGGGCCATCCAGTCGTCATCGTGCCATTCGTAGGGCTGGAAGGCCGGCACGATGGCGGCCGTGTCGGGGCGCATTTCGAAGGCTCGGCCGACCGGGTCGGTGCGCAGCTGCGTCTCGCCGGTGAGGTGGCTGGTGATCTCGAATTTGTAGAGATCGCCGACCGTCACCCCCGGCATGAACAGTTCCCAGACGCCGCTGTCACCCAACACGCGCATGGGATGACGACGACCGTCCCAGTCGTTGAAGCTGCCGACCAGGCTGATGCGCTCGGCATTGGGTGCCCAGACGGCAAAGCGGGTGCCGACGACCTCGTCGACCGACAGTACCTGGGCGCCGAGCATCTGCCACAACTGCAGATGGCGCCCCTCGGCGAACAGTTGCAGGTCGAGCTCCCCGACGGTTGGCAGGAAACTGTAGGGGTCGACGATGCCGTAGCGGTGCCCGTCGGCCATGACGACGGTGTAGGTCGGATGTTTGGCTACCCAGGATCGAGGCAAGGTGATCTCGAACAAGCCCGTGCATTCGGGGTGCGCGGTCAGTGCCATCGGCTCGCCGTCTTGATCGACGGTTTCCACCGACTCGGCATGTGGCTGATAGGTGCGCAGCCGGACGTTCTCGTTATCGGCGGCGTGCACGCCCAGCACCCGGTGCGGATCATGGTGGCGGGCGTCGACAAGGGCCTTCAGGTCGTTTTCCATACGGTTTGGATTCCGGTTGTTGTCGCTGGCGTGGGCAGTCGGCAAGGCCAGGCGGATTCGCTTTCCCGACTATGGCATACGCTCAGGATCGCGGCGAGCCCGATTGACGGTCGAAGCGAATTTCCGGTTTCACCGGCTGGCTCGCGGTTGGCAAAATTGGTTGGCCCGTTGCCGGTCGGGCTTCGGTTTTAGACGCGAAATTGTTACACCCCGGAAACATGGATGCGCTAGGCTTTCCACTATAGCCTGCGGCAACCCGCCGGCCTGCCTCGATCACATGGAGAGCGAGAGGAAACTCGGGATGATTGTCGATAGCCCCAAGCGACTGGTCAGTCGAATCACCAGGGACACGTTGGCCCTGGTCCTTGCCGGAGGGCGCGGCTCGCGGCTGCGCCAATTGACCGACTGGCGTGCCAAGCCGGCCGTGCCCTTCGGGGGCAAGTTTCGCATCATTGACTTTCCACTCTCCAATTGCGCCAATTCCGGCATCCGCCGCATGGGTGTACTGACACAGTACAAGGCCCATTCACTGATAAAGCACGTCCAACTTGCCTGGGGCGGCAATCACGTCGCGCGAGGCGAATTCGTCGAGCTGCTGCCGGCCCAGCAGCGTATGAACGACCAGTCGTGGTACAGCGGCACGGCGGACGCGGTCTACCAGAACATCGATATCCTGCGCTCCCACGACTCGGAATACACGTTGATCCTCGCGGGCGATCACATCTACAAGATGGATTACGGTCCGATGATCGCCTTCCACGTGGAGAAGGGGGCGGACCTGACGGTCGGCTGTATCCATGTCCCGGTTGAAGAGGCCGGTGCCTTTGGCGTGATGGGTATCGTGGAAGGGGGGCGGGTCGACTCGTTCGTCGAGAAGCCCGATAACCCGCCGACGCTGCCGCATGCCCCGGACCAGTCGCTGGCCTCGATGGGCATCTACGTCTTCCGCACCGACTTCCTGTTCGAACAGCTGATCCTGGACGCCGACGATCCGGACTCCGAGCACGATTTCGGCAAGAACGTGATTCCGCGCTTGATCGAGGACCACAACGTATACGCCTATCCGTTCTGCGAGCCGGGCGCCGAGAACCATTCCTACTGGCGCGACGTAGGTACCATCGACGCCTACTGGGCGGCCAACCTCGAGCTGATCGGTGTCGAGCCCGAGCTGAACCTCTACGATACCGAGTGGCCCATCTGGACCTACCAGGAGCAATTGCCGCCGGCCAAGTTCGTCTTTGACGAGGACGGCCGCCGCGGCATGGCCATCGATTCGATGGTCAGCGGTGGTTGCATCATTTCCGGTGCGATCGTGCGCCACTCGCTGCTGTTCTCCAACGTGGTGGTGCGTGACCAGGCCTACGTCGAGGATTCCGTGATTCTGCCGAACGTAGAGGTGGGCGAGGGCGCCGAGGTGCGTCGAGCGGTGATCGACAAGGGCTGCGTGATTCCATCCGGGATGCAGATCGGGGTCGACCTGGCAGCGGATCGGGAGCGGTTCGAGGTGAGTCCCAACGGCGTGGTGCTGGTCACTCCGCAAATGCTGGGGCAAAGGCTGCACATGGTGCGCTGATACCCACCCCGATCGAGCCCCGGGTCTGCCCGGGTGATAACTGACACCCTCGGGACAATGTCCTCTCCGACAAAACCGGACGCCCTTGGCGTCCAGATGGATATATCCGCATGCCAACCAAGCTATCCTCCAGACCGCTGCCGGTCGTGTTTCTCTGGCACATGCATCAGCCGGAGTACCGCGACCCGCGCGACGGGGTCTACCAGCAACCCTGGACCTATCTGCACGCGATCAAGGACTATGCCGACATGGCTGCACACCTGGAGCGTTGGCCGGGTGCACGGTTGGTGGTCAACTTCGTTCCGATCCTCCTTGAGCAGTTGGAGGACTACGCGGCACAGATCGATTCGTATCAGCGCAGTCGCCAGGTCGCCGACCTGCGTGATCCCTTGCTGGTGAGTCTCGCCGAGCCGGGCGCATTGGTCGGTGATCAGCGCCTCGTGGTGATCGAAGCGTTGTTGCGTGCCAACCGCGCGCGAATGATCGATCGCTTCGAGCCGTTCGCCCGGCTGGTGGAGACCGCCGATGCGTTGCTGCAGACTCAAGATCCCGGCGGGTACGTCAGTGACGCCTTCATCGGTGACCTCTCGACCTGGTACCACCTGGCATGGTGCGGAGAGACCCTGCGGCAGTCGGATCCGGTGGTTGCCGAGCTGCTTGACCGGGAGGGCGGCTTCGATGCCGAGTCCCGACAGGCCCTGCTCGGTGTGATCGGCGAGACGATCGGCGGGTTGTTCGACCGTTTCCGGGCCTTGGCGGATCGGGGCCAGATCGAGCTCTCCATGACGCCCTACGCCCACCCGATCACACCGCTGTTGCAGGACCTGCGCGCCGGATTGGAGGCCGAACCCGGCGCGCCGCAGCCCCTTGCCGAGAGCTATCCCGGCGGTGATCAGCGTTGCCGTTGGCACATCGAGCACGGTCGCGCCGTTTTTCAGCGGCTGTTGGGCCGCGATCCCGCCGGTTGCTGGCCCGCCGAGGGCGCCATATCGGATGCCACTTGCCGCCTGCTCGATCAGGCGGGTTTTGCCTGGGCAGCCAGCGGCCAGCAAGTGCTGCGCAACAGTTTGAATCACGCCCACCAGACGCTTCACTGCGACCATCAGGTGTACGCGCGCCCCGGGCAGGAACTCCGATTGTTCTTCCGCGACGATGGGCTCTCCGATCGAATCGGCTTCGATTACCAGAACTGGCATGCCGACGATGCGGTCGAGGACCTGGTGCATCACCTGGTTTCGATTGCCGACACCTGCGATCACCTCGGGGTGGAGGCACCGCTGGTGCCGATCATCCTGGATGGCGAAAATGCCTGGGAACATTACCCGGATAACGGTTTCTGGTTGCTCGATGGTCTGTACAAGCAGTTGTCCGCCCACCCGCGCATCGAGATGACCACCTTTTCGAGCTTTCTGGAAGCGAAGCCGCCGGCCGTGGAACTTGATGCGCTCGTCGCCGGTAGCTGGGTTTACGGCAATCTCGCGACCTGGGTGGGCGAGACGGCCAAGAACCGGGCCTGGGATCGGTTGGTCGACGCCCGTCAGGCCTATCTCGATGCCGAATCGGAGGGCGAGTGGGACGAGGACATGCAGATGCGCAACGGCCTGCAACTGGCCGTCTGCGAAGGGTCGGACTGGTTCTGGTGGTTCGGGGAGGACAATCCCGCCGAGGCAACCCGTGATTTCGACCGGTTGTTTCGTCTGCAACTGGCACGCCTCTACGAACTGATCGACGTGCCGGTGCCGGCCGTATTGGACGAGCCGATCAGTGTGCCGACCCATGATGCCAATCAGGTCACTGGCGGTGGCACGATGCGCCGGGGGCAGGCGTGAGCACCGAGCCCCCAGCAACCCGGCGACGGGCGGGCCTGCTGCTACCCATTGGCAGCTTGGCCTCGTCCGGTTTCGGCGAGCATGCCCATGAGGTGCTGCGTTTTTTGCAGCGGTCAGGATTATCGGTCTGGCAGGTATTGCCACTGGGGCCGACCCACCCCGACAACAGTCCCTATCAGTGCCTGTCGTCGTTTGCGCTGGAGCCGGCTTACCTCGATGAACGAGAACTGGCCGACGACACCGCTTTCAAGCGTTCGACCCCGGTGAGTGCGCGCCGGTTGGGAGAGGGTGCCGGTCAGGAGTTGCGCGCGGCGTTTGCTCGGTTTCGAGAGCGCGAGTCGCACTGGATCGAGGACTACGCGCGGTTCATGGCGATTCGCGAAACGCAGGACGGCCGTTGCTGGCTGGACTGGCCGGCGGGACTCCGTGATCGCGAGCCGCAGGCCATGCAGGCATTCGAAGAAGCCCATGCGGCGCGTATCGAGGCGCTCGTGTTCGAGCAGTTTCTCCTCGAACGGCAATGGCAGGCCGTGCGCGACGAGGCGCGCGAGAGGTCGATTCTCCTGTTCGGGGATCTGCCGATCTTCGTGGCGGGTGATTCGGCCGATGTCTGGGCACATCGTTCACTGTTTCAGCTGGATGCCACCGGTCGTTCCCACGTGGTGGCCGGTGTGCCACCGGACTATTTCTCCGCCACCGGGCAACGCTGGGGCAACCCGCTGTTCGATTTTGAGCGCATGGCCGAGGATGGATTCGCCTGGTGGAAACAAAGGCTGGCCCGTCATCTGGCCCTGTACGACTGGGTCCGGATCGACCACTTCCGCGGGCTGGCCGCTTACTGGGCGATACCCGCCGATGATCCCGATGCCACCGGAGGACGATGGGTGCCCGGGCCGGGCGCCGCGCTACTCGAGGCGCTTGAGTCCGTCGGGGGGGCGGACCTGCCGCTGGTGGCAGAGGACCTGGGGGTGATCACGCCCGACGTGACCGAGCTGCGTGATCGTTTCGGTTTGCCCGGGATGGTGGTACTGCATTTTGCCTTCGACGGCGATGAGGATAATCCTCACCTGCCCAGGCACCATCGGCCCGATAGCGTCGTCTACACCGGGACACACGACAACGACACCACCTTGGGGTGGTGGCACTCCCTGGATGAGCCGGGGAGGGCGCGCGTGCGTCGGTGGCTCGAGACGATGCAGGGCATCGATCCGGCCACCCCGATGCCCGAGGCATTGATCGACTCGGCATTGGCCTCCGAGGCCAACCTGGCCATGTTGCCAGTCGGCGATCTGCTGGGCCTGGGCTCGGAGGCACGCATCAATGTCCCCGGCACCCGTGAGGGGAACTGGTGTTGGCGTCTGCCCGACGGTGCGCTCGATGACGGGCTGGCCCAACGGATGCTTGCCCGCCTCGCCCGTCACGATCGCCTCGCCTGACTGACACCCCATCGATGAGCTGACAAAGAAAAGGCCACCGCCCGCGTTCGGGTGGTGGCCTCGGTTGACCGGCCGGATGATTCGATCAACCCGTGTTGCGCATCCCCGCGGCAATGGCGTTGATGCTCCGCAGCAGGGGCGGTAGCCACTGCTCGCGATCGCCTTCCGGCACGCTCTCGTTACGATGGCGCGACAGCAGGGTGATCTGGATGTGGTTGAGCACGTCCAGATAGGGGTTGCGACGCATCATCGAGGTGCCGATGTACTCGTCGATATCCACCAGGGAGTCGGCGTGGGCAACTTCCAGCAGCTGCTCGACGGCACAATCGTACTCCGTCCGGATCTTCTCGTAGACCGCCTGAGCTTGCTCCTGATCGCCGACTAACCCGGCGTACTCACGGGCGATGTTCATCTCGCCCTTGGTCAGCGACAGCTGCGTGTTGCGCAGCATGCTGTGGAAGAACGGCCATTGCGCGAACAACTCGTGAAGCAACTCTTCGCGGCCCGGGTTTTCCTCGCGCCAGCGCTTGAGTGCCGAGCCCATGCCGTACCACGCCGGCAGGGTGTGCCGCGACTGCGACCAGCCGAACACCCAGGGAATCGCGCGCACCGAGGCCTTGGAGAGATCGCCTTTCTTGCGCGAGGCGGGGCGCGACCCGATATTCAGCAGGCCCAGCTCGCGAACCGGGGTCGCTTCGTGGAAATAGTGGAAGAAGAACGGCGTGTGGTCGGTGAGATCGCGATAGGCCTCCTCGCCGAAGCGAGCCAGGTCGCCCACCACATGCTCGTATTCCTCCGGCACCGGAGTCTCGTCCACGACCTGGTGCTGCGAGGCCTTCATCAGCCCGGTCGCGCCCATGGTCAGCTCGTAGATGGCCGTCTCGTTGTTGCTGTACTTCGAGGACAGCACCTCACCCTGCTCGGTGAACTTGATCTGGCCCTCGACGGTGCCCTGCGGCAGCGACAGGATCGACTCGTGGGTCGGGCCGCCGCCGCGTGCCACCGTGCCACCTCGGCCATGGAACAGGCGGCACTCGATGCCGTGGCTGCGGGTCAGGCGGATGACGCGCTTTTGCGCGTTGTACAGGCTCCAGACCGAGGCCAGCGAGCCACCGTCCTTGCAGGAGTCGGAGTAGCCGAGCATGACTTCCTGGAGTTCGCCGGAGGCGCGCACCAGACCCCGGTAGGTCGTATTGTCGAACAGCGTACCCAGGACGTGCTCGATGTGCTTGAGGTCCTCGATGGTCTCGAACAGCGGCGAGACCTGGATGTCGCTGAACCAGTCACCGGCGTCATTCTTGCCGACCAGGCCGGTCAGCGAGGCGAGGTACATTACCTCCATCACGTGACTGGCCGAATGGGTCATCGAGATGACGTAGGTGCCAAAGCATTCGCGGCTGATGTGATCGATCAGCTGGCGCTTGACCTCGAGTACCTTGAGTACCTCGCGTGACTTCTCGCTCAGCCCGTCATCACCGAGGGCCTCGGCCCGGTGCTCGCCGGCCTCGACCAACTCGCCGAGCACGCGGGTGCGATCGTCTTCGGCGAGGTTGGCGTAATCGATCTCAGGGGCCAGTTGCTTGAGGATCTCGGTGACGGTTTCGGTGTGCTCGGTGGATTCCTGGCGGATATCCAGTCGCACGAGATGCCAGCCGAACGTCTCGGCCAGGCGGGTCAGGTCCTTGAGTTCACCCTCGGCCAGAAGGCGATCACCGATGCCGATCAGCGAATCGCGCAGGCGGTACAGGTCGTCCAGGAACGCGTCCTTGCTCTGATAGGCGCGCGGGTCGAGGCCGGTCGGGTTGCCATCGAGTTCGCTGTGGATGTAGGCGAGGTTGTAGCGCAGGCGCTGGCGGATGGCACGCAGTTTCAGACGATAGGGTTCCTCGGGGAAGAACTCGCCGTTTTGCTGGTTGGCCTCCAACATGCCGAGAGCGTCGGCATCGTCCTTGAGCTGCAGTTGCTGGCAGTCGATTTCCGGCACCAATTGCAGGGAGTGGGTCAGGATGCGCTTGAGTGTCTCGAGCCGATCCAGGTATTCCTTGAGAATGGTCTCGGAGGCCAGGCAAACGGCCTGGACGGTGACGTCGTGGGTGACGTAGGGGTTGCCGTCGCGGTCACCCCCGATCCAGGAGCCGAACTTGAACAGGCTGGGGACCGTGATCGGCGTGTCCGGGTTGGCGTTGTTGTAATTGAGGTTGACGGCCCGCTCGAGATAGCGGTACGCCTTGGGCACCGCCGCGAAGATCGAGGTGCGGAAGTAGTACATGCCCAGCCGGATCTCGTCGGAGACCTCGGGGCGCGTCGTGCGCACCTCGTTGGTGCGAAGCAGGGCGAGGATGGTCGATTTGACTTCATCCAGCAGGCGTTCGCGCTCGACACCGGTGGATTCCGGGCGGTCGAGTTCGCCGCACAACAGGAAGATGCGGCGCTGGAGGTCCATGACCGTGCGGCGCTTGGCTTCAGTCGGGTGAGCGGTGAATACCGGCATGTACACCAGTTGGTCGAGCAGACCCTGGAGCTGTTCCGAGGTCATGCCCTCACGTTGGAAGCCGCGGATGGTGTCGTAAAACGAGCCCCGCCACAGTCGCAGGCCGCGACGGATCTGGCGGCGACGATGCTGATGGGAGTAATCTTCCTCGGCGATGTTGACGAGGTTGAAGTACAGGCCATAGGCACGTACGACCAGGTTGAGGCTGTCGGCGTCGAGCGCTTCGATCTCGTCCATCAGCTCGCGGTAGAGCTCGGGGTCGTAGCTTTTGCGCAGGCGGATGAAGCCACGACGCAGGCTCTCGACGGTGTCGAACACCGCCTCGCCGGCTTGTTCGCGGAGCACTTCGCCGAGCAGGTTGCCAAAAAGGCGCACTCGGGCGCGCAGGGCCTTATCCTTGTCTTTGCTTGTCGTCATCGCGTATGAGTTCTCGCGGCTTGATGGTTGCGGCCCCGAGCCGGGGATTGCCCCGGCCCGGAGTGGCCCGCCCGACCGCGGGGACCCTGGGGTTGGCCCGTGGGAAGGGGTCGGGATCGTCGGGCAAAATCGCGGGCATTATAGCGATTTCTGGCCTCTCTTGCCGGTTTCCGCCCCAATCCCCGCCCTGGCGGGATCCGGGTGGTGTGCGTGCTTGGCCGTCGTTCCTTGTTTCCCGCCATGGCCGTCATGGAAATCGAATCGGCGTTGGCTACCCTAATGAAAGGGTCGATCTCGACGTGAGGCGTGTCAACATGGCGCGAACCTTGCTCCTTCAAGGTGAAATGGGTTGTTACAACCACCATGGCGAGGTTGCAACCGGGCGTGTGTCTTTCAAGGCCGACCAACCTTTGACGCCGCGGCGATCCAGGCGCATGGTCAAGGGTTGGGCAAAGCCCGCCAGGGCGCGCGATCGGTCGATCGCCCTAGCTAAAGTTGTTTGGCAATCCGTCGTTTTTTAACCGTTGGACGGTTAAACCGTTGCACGTGTACAGGAGTATGAATTGATGAAACTCGCGATTTTCGGTCTGGGGCGCATGGGCGCAAACATGGCGCGACGCCTCTCGCGTGGCGGCATTACGGTCGTGGCGCACAACCGTAGTCGAGAGCCCATCGACGAGTTGCAGCGTGACGAAGAGCACATCGTGCCGGCCTATGAAGAGGCCGATGTGTTCCGCGAGCTCGAGGGCCCGCGCGTGATCTGGTTGATGCTGCCTGCCGGTGAGATCACCAGTCAGGCGATCGACCGTCTGTTGCCGCAGATGAGCCCGGGTGACGTGTTGGTCGACGGGGGAAACTCGCGCTACTCCGAGACCATGGCGCACGCCGAGCGAGTCGAGGCCGCTGGGGTGCATTTCCTCGATTGCGGCACCTCCGGCGGCGTGTGGGGGTTGAAGAACGGCTACAGCCTGATGGTGGGCGGCACGAAGGCAGGTTTCGCCCTCATCGAGCCGGCCATTCGGGTGCTGGCGCCGACGCCCGATTCGGGCTGGGGGCATGTTGGCCCGGCCGGTTCGGGCCACTTCACCAAGATGATCCATAACGGCATCGAGTACGGCATGATGCAGGCGATGGCAGAGGGCTTGGCCGTGCTGCGCAAGAAATCCGAGTTCGATCTCGACCTGGCCCAGGTCACCGAGTTGTGGCGCGAGGGATCGGTGGTGCAAAGCTGGTTGCTTGACCTGACGGCCGACGCGCTGAAACAGGAAGGGCAGGGACTCGAGGCGATTCAACCCCACGTTGCCGATTCCGGCGAGGGGCGCTGGACGGCGATCGAGGCGATTGATCTGGGTGTCGCCGCTCCGGTCATGACGCTGGCCCTGCAGATGCGCTTCGCCAGCCAGGATGATGAAGGGTATGGCAACCGTGTGCTGGCCATGATGCGCAACGCCTTCGGTGGGCACGTGGTCCAGCGCCGAGACGAATCATGAGCCACGGCGTAAGGACACGACAGGGCAGGAGCCGCCACCATGCGTAAGCCGATTCGCAGCGAACCGCCGCGGGCAGTCACGTTTGTCATCTTCGGTGCCACGGGCAACTTGTCGCGTGAAAAGCTGCTCCCCGCCCTCTACCAGTTGGAGGTGGCGGGACGCCTCGCCGAGAGCAGCCGCATTATCGGCTTCGGTCGTCGGGACTGGGATGACGCGACCTGGCGCGAGGAGGTGCGCCAACTGTGTCTGGCAGGGAGGACGGAGGAGGCCTGTTCCTCTGACGACGCGATCGAACGGTTACTTGCCAAGCTGCATTTTCATAACGGCGATCTCAACGACACCGGTTGCTTCGAGAACCTAGCTGACCGGCTGATGCACGCGGAATACCCGGACTGCGTGGTGTTCTATTTCGCCGTTTCGCCGACCGCCTTTGGCGCCATCTGTCGTAACCTCGGCGCCTGCGGATTGACCGACGAGACGCTCGGTTGCCGGCACGTCGTGATCGAGAAACCTTTCGGGCATGACATCGACAGCGCGCATGCCCTCGATGGCCTGCTGCACCAGTATTTCGATGAGCATCAGATCTTCCGCATCGACCACTATCTGGGCAAGGGCACGGTGCAGAACATCATGGTGATGCGGTTCGCCAACCTCCTGCTCGAGCCGTTGTGGAACCGGAACTACATCGACCACGTGCAGATTTCCCACGCCGAGGAGCAGGGCATCGAAGGTCGAGGCGGATACTACGACTCGGCGGGTGCGCTACGCGACATGGTGCAGAGCCACCTGATGCAGATGCTCGCACTGACAGCAATGGAACCGCCGGCCTCGATGGACGCCGAGGCGGTGCGTGACGAGAAGGTCAAGGTGCTGCGCTGCATCCGGCCCATCTCTCACCGGGGGGTCCATGCCCAGGCGTTCCGCGCCCAGTACGCGCGTGGCACGGTGGGTGGTACCAATGTGCCCGGCTACCTGGATGAGCCGGGGGTGCCCGATGACTCGGTCACCGAAACATTCGCCGCCATCAAGCTCTATATCGACAACTGGCGCTGGCGCGATGTGCCCTTCTACCTGCGCACCGGCAAGCGCATGAAAAAGAGTCACTCGCAGATCTCGATCCGCTTTCGTGAGCCGCCGCAGCAACTGTTCCGAGAAACCCAGGTGGCCAACACCGCGCCCAACTGGCTGCTGATCGGCATCCAGCCGGAGGAGAACTTCCGGTTCGAGATGCAGATCAAGACCGAGGGGCTGGAAATGCGCACTCGCACGGTGCAGATGGATGCCACCTACACCGGGGAAAAGCCGACCAATCTCGATGCCTACGCCACGTTGCTCCTCGACGTGATGAACGGCGATCAGACGCTCTTCCTTCGGTATGATGAGGTGTCCTGGGCCTGGCGAGTGGTCGATCCAATCCTGCGTAACTGGGCGGTCGAGCGCGACTATATTCCGACGTACCCGGTGGGGAGCTGGGGGCCATCGGAAGCCGATCGGCTGTTTGACGCCGATTCCCACCGTTGGCGAAACAACCTCAAGATTCCGGGAGAGGATTGATGCGACAGGAACGCTATGTCGGCCGAATGAGCTCCATCTGGCAGTTGCTCGAGGTCAAGGCGACGGCGCACATGCGCCGTCACCCCAACGAGTGGTTTCAGGCCGATGGCAACCGGGCGGATCGTCTTTCGGGGCACGCAGCCGGGCTGTCGATCGATTATTCCAAGCAACGCCTCACCGACGACGTGATCGACGGGCTGCTGGCCCTGGCCGATGAGCGGGGCGTCTTGGCCCTGCGCGACGACATGTTCAACGGCGTGCACATCAACGGCAGTGAGGATCGGGCGGTGCTGCACGTGGCGCTGCGCAATCGGTCGAACCGGCCGATCTGCTTCGATGGCAAAGACGTGATGCCCGAGGTCAACGCCGTCCTCGATCACATGGAAACGTTCGTCGACTCGGTCCAGTCGGGCGAATGGCGGGGTTACGCCGGCGACCCGATCACCGACGTGGTGAATATCGGCGTGGGCGGCTCGGATCTCGGGACACGGATGGTGTGCCGGGCACTGGGCTCCTATGCCGATCGTGGCATCGGCGTGCATTTCGTCTCCAATATCGCCCCCAGTGATTTGGCCTCGAAGCTTGCCGTGCTCGACCCCAAAACCACCTTGTTCGTGGTTTCCTCCAAGAGTTTCGGCACGCAGGAAACGCTGGCCAATGCGCGCTCGGCCCGGCGGTGGTTCCTCGAGACCGCACCCGACGAGGAGGCGATCAAGAAGCATTTTGTCGCGGTTTCCACCAACACCGAGCGCGTGCGCGACTTCGGTATCGACCCGGACAACATGTTCCCCATCTGGGACTGGGTCGGCGGCCGGTATTCGCTGTGGTCGGCGATCGGGTTGCCGATCGCCCTGTATCTGGGCATGGATCGTTTCAAGCAATTGCTCGACGGGGCGCATGCCCTCGACGAGCACTTCCGGCTGAACACGGGTCGGGACAACCTGCCACTGATTCTTGGCCTGATCGACGTCTGGAATGCCGATTTCCTCGGCTCGGACTCGTTGGCCATATTCCCCTATGGGACCCGTCTCGGCTTTCTGCCCGCGCACCTCCAGCAGGTGATGATGGAGTCCAACGGCAAGCGTGTCCGGATCGATGGCCAACCGGTCGATTCGCATACCAGCGCGGTGCTGTGGGGCGGCCTGGGCACCAACGGCCAGCATGCGTTCTACCAGTTGCTGCATCAGGGCACCCGCCTGATCCCGTCGGATTTCATCAGCGCGATCCGCACCCATTCCCCGATCGGTAGCCAGCAACAGCAACTGCTCGCCAACCTGGTCGCCCAGAGTCGGGCATTGATGCTGGGACGCAGCCGCGAGGACGTCGAGGCGCAGATGCGAGCCGAAGGGGCCGACGAGGCAACCATCGAGCAGATTGCCCCGCACCGGGTCTGTCCGGGGGGGCAGCCGTCCAACACCATCCTGTTCCCGCAGATGACCCCGGAGGCGGTCGGTGCCCTGCTCGCCCTCTACGAACATCGGGTGTTCGTGGCCGGGGCGGTGTGGCAGATCGACTCCTTCGACCAGTGGGGGGTGGAGCTGGGCAAGCAGATGGCGAACGAGCTCGAGCCGTTCGTGGGTAGCGACCTGCCGGACGATGATTTCGACGGCTCCACCCGCTGGCTTCTCGACGAGATTCGCCAGCACTGGACCGCCGATCAGAACGGCGGTGAGGGAGGCTGAGTCCCTCCCTGGCGTCCCGGCAATTTTCACCTCTCCAGTCAGCTTCGGTTTCCGATAGAATCCCGCCAAAAATAACGGTCGACACGTGATCGCGTCGCCAGGCGGTTCGTCGGCCGGTCGCTTTTATCACCCCGGGGGTGAGTGTGAATATTCTCTATCTTGATTCATCGACGGAGGCCTGCACCGCCGGTGTCATCGCTGGCGACCGGATGGTCACCGACTTCGAGATTGCCCCCCGGGGACACGCCGAAAAGCTGTTGCCAATGGCCGAGGCGCTCTTGGGGCAGGCGCAGATCGATTTCGAGGACCTGGACCTGATCGGATTCGGGCGCGGGCCCGGATCGTTCACTGGCGTGCGTATTGCCACGGCAATGGCGCAGGGCATTGCCATCGCGCGGGACTTGCCGATGGTCGGGATTTCGTCGCTCGCCTGCTTGGCATCCGGGGCCTTCCGCCGGCTGGACGAATCGGGCGACAACACCCGGGACGTCGAGGTGCGGGTGGCGATCGACGCCCGCATGGGCGAGATTTACCGGGCGGTCTATCGGCAGGATAACGCGGGTGAGTTAATCACGGTCCTGGACGAGGCGGTGTCCGAACCGACGTTCCCGGGGATGCAGGGCAGTCGCGTGGTCGTCTGCGGTACGGGCTTCGGACGGTATCCGGCGCTCGGCGAGGGCCCTGAGGTGATACGGATCGAACCGGAGGCCTTGCCGCACGCCCAGGATGCACTGGAACTGATTCGGCGCCTGCCGGAAAATGACCGCATCTCGGCCGACGCGGCCGTACCGTGCTATCTGCGTGACAAGGTTGCCGGTCGTTGAGCCCGGCGGTCTCCAAAGGACCCATAAAGACCACTCAACAAAAAGAACGCCCCGGACTGATTCCGGGGCGTTCGTGTTTTCGGTCCGTTGGTCGACCGCTTGATGCGGCTTACTGGATGTTGCCGCAGGCGACGATGGTGCTGCCGTCGTGGATGGCAATGGACTGAGGGTCGCCCATCAGATCCTCCGTGGACAGCTCAATCGTCGTGGAGGACTCGTTGCCGTCAACGGCGCTGAGCTCGAACAACGGCGTGTCGTCGAAGGCCAACAGGTCCGGTGCGCCGTCGTTGTCCTCGGCGTAGCGACAGACCCCGGGGTGCAGGCCGGCCGACATGCCGTCGGCGTTCTCCACGTTCAGATTGACCGCCATATCCCCATTCTGGGGAATGAAAATGGCCGTGCCGGAGACGCCTGAGTCACCGCGCTCCCCGATGGAGGCCTGATACTGCTCATAGGTGTCCTCCGCCGCCATGGTCGGCGTGGTCAGACCCACGGAGAGCCCTGCGATCGCACTGGCGAGTAGCAACTTTTTCATGCGTTCTCCTTGACTGTGTTTGAGTTGAAAATATTCAACGTTTAACGGCCAAGGGGCTCGGGGTTTCAAAACCACTGCCCTTTGCCTGCCTTGCCGGTCTGCAACGGAGCTTAGGACACTTGCCCACGGTTGCAAGGATTGCCCGCCCGAGGCGGTGGCCTGGAATCGCGTTTTGACTGATGGGGTGTACCAAGAGGGGCAATCGAGCGTGATAACCTCACGGCCGAGCCAGACACGCGGCGTCGGGCGTGTTGAGCCCGTCGCCGATACCCCGCTTGCGGTTTATCGCCGCCTCGATCGTTTGGCCGTTTGCGTTAGGGAATGCTGGTTGGAATGAAACTGTATCTATTGATTGGATTGGCCGGAGGACTTGGCGCCATGGCCCGCTATGGCCTGACCGCCGCGATCACGCAGTTCGGCGGGCGTACCTTCCCCTGGGGCACGCTGAGCGTCAACGTGATTGGCTCGGGACTGATGGGCTTTCTCGGGGTGTGGCTGCTGACCCGCTGGCAGTTGCCGATCGAGTACCGGCTTGCGATTCTGACCGGCTTTCTCGGGGCGTTTACCACCATGTCCGCGTTCTCCATCGACACGTTGGCCCTGATGCAACGTCAGGCGTGGCTCTCGGCGGGACTGTATGTGGTGGCGACCGTCATCCTCTGTCTGATGGCGGCGCGCGGTGGCATGTTGCTCGGCGAGCGCCTGGCGGGATGAGCGAACCGCAGCACATGACGACCCAGACCACGCCGGAACGACTCAAGGAATCAATTCAGGAGTGGGCGGCCGAGTTGGGCTTTACCGAGGCCCGGGTGACCGATACCGACCTGTCGGCCTACGAGGCGGGTTTTGAACGCTGGCTCGCGGACGGGAACGCCGGCACCATGGGTTTTTTCCAACGTCACGGCCTGATGCGTTTTCATCCCGAGGAACTGGTCCCCGGCACCCGTCGGGTGCTGATGGTCACACGGGACTATCTGCCGCCCGAATCCCTCGGCCCGTCGCAAGTCCTGGGCGAGCCGTCCTTGGGCTATGTGAGCCGATACGCGCTGGGGCGGGATTACCACAAGCTGGTGCGCAAACGCCTGGCGCAACTGGCTCAGCGGATCAGCGAGGAGATCGGGCCGTTCACGTACCGGGCGTTCTGTGACTCTGCGCCGGTCTACGAAACCGGCCTGGCCGAGCGTGCCGGGGTGGGCTGGAAAGGCAAGCACTCGCTGGTACTCAATCGGTCCGGCGGATCGTGGTTCTTCCTCGGCGCTCTCTTTCTCGACATGGACCTGCCGGTCGACGAACCCGTGCAGCCGCATTGCGGCCGTTGCACGGCCTGCCTCGATGTCTGCCCGACCGGGGCGATTATTGCCGACGGCGTGGTCGACGCGCGCCGCTGCATTTCCTATCTCACCATCGAGTCGCACGACGACATTCCCGAATCGCTGCGCCCACTGATGGGCAACCGGATCTACGGCTGCGATGACTGCCAGTTGGTCTGCCCCTGGAATCGATTTGCCCGGACGACCAATGACGCGGACTTTCATGCCAGGCAGGGGTTGGACGCCCCGGACCTGGTCGAGTTGTTCGGCTGGGATGAACCAACGTTCTTGGCGCGCACGGAAGGGTCGGCCATTCGGCGAATCGGCTGGCGTCGTTGGCGGCGCAACCTGGCCGTGGCCCTGGGCAACCTGCCGCCGGGGCACTCGCGCATCCCGGCCGCGGTGGCGGGATTGCGTGACGGACTGGGTGAGGCGGGCGATCAGGTCGATCGACACATTCATTGGGCGCTCTCGCGACTGGCGGGGTAGATGGCGCCGGAGATGCGTGTGGGTAACGCCGTCAGGTTTGGTCCAGTGCTGCCATGACCTCTTGCTGTTGCTCGCCCTGCGGGCCGCGGACAAACAGCGTCGAGATCAACGTGCCGTCAACGGCCAGCGGGGCGATCACGAGACCTGATCGTGCGGCCTGATCCAGGTTCGGCGCGAGGTGAGGGGTGAGGCGCTCCCGATTCTGCGCATCGATTCCCAGCGTTTCCAGCCGCGACTGGAGCCGGGACAGCAACGGAAACTGGCGCAATGCCAGTTGTTCTGGAAGCGTGACGTCGCCGGAGCGACTCCAGTGAAAGCGACGCTTCGACAGGCTGTCCTCGCCGTTTTCGTAGAGCGCGATCTCCTCGACGCCAGCGAGCCGACTCAATTGGCGGATGGTATCGCCCAGTTGTCGCCCCGGGGTGGTGCCAGGGGTGATGCCAGTCGCGGTGGTTTTCGCACTGGCCGTGTCACTGGCCGAATCAGTGGCAGAACTAGTGGCGTGGCACCCGTTATCGTCGTCATCGAGCCCGTAATCGGCTGTCAGTGGCCAGAGCAGGTCGCGACCGTCGGCCTGTTGAACGAGCATGTGACCGGGGTGGTAGAGCGGGATCTGGGCGAATTCACGGGCGTCGGCAAGGGTCTTTTTTACCGTCACGCGCCAGGCGGCCTGCGGGGATCGGTGGAGTTGTTCGGCAATAGTGACCGTCAATCGTTGGATCACGGCGTGGTACCAGCCGAATTCACTGGCAAAGGCGAGCCTGCGGGCGAGAACGAGGATGGATTGATGATGCGCACCGAGAACCGGGATGGTGGCTTCTTCGGCCAGGAGCATGACCGGTAGGTAGTACCGTTCAGTCAGTGCCGTCTCCAAGCCGCTCATATCGATGCCGGCTTGATCAAGCACCACATCGAAGGCGCGGCCCAACGAAAAGCAGGGTTCGATTTTGCTGCCATCGACCTGTTCTCGGCTGGAATCGATCAAGTGTTTGCGCGCGATCGCCAGTGCCTGGCGTGCAAGCTCCGGCGCATCTCGCCATAGGGCGAGTTCGACCAGGTTATGGAGCAGGGCGGCGACCGTCACCATTTCGTAACCGGTTTCGCGGCGTTCGATCAACCAGGTCTCGGTGAGCCGAGCGGCGCGGATGGCGCGAGAGGAGGCGGCGAGATAGCCGGCCCGCTGCACCTCTTCGGTCAGGGTGTTTTCGAGAATCGGGAGTTGCGGCAACTGGTTTCTCGCCCAGTTGCTGCCCAGCAGCGAGAGGGCGTGCTCGAGATTGTGCGGTACGCTGCGTTCACGCTTACGTTGTCCGCTGGCGGCTGCCCCGAGCACCATGCTGGCGGCAGCCGGATCACGCCGCAGCCAGCCGACTAGCCGGGGGAAATCGGGCGATTCGTTGAGCAGTTCCCGGCACATGCCCTGATGGATCTCCCGCCGGACAGGCAACGGGTGATCGAGCAGGTACTCGCTCCAGTTCTCGGGCAAGGTCATGCCGGCTTCTCCCAATTAGTCCCTCAATGCCAGTCGCTGGACGTCATTCCGTGGCGCTCTGCGCAACAGTGCGGACTTTTCGCATTGTGCGCAATACCGATTGCCATTGATGGTGGCATCCGTTCGGGACCATGCCTTCCAGTGAACTGAGGCATCCGCTTGTCTCTGATGCGGATGTCCGGGGTTCAGATGCGTTCGGCCATCTCCTTGGCATTGCCGACATAGTCTCCCGGCGCCATCGCGGCGAGCCGCTCGCGTGCCTCGGGCGGCAGTTCGCCGATGCCCTCGATGAAGGCGCGCATGGCCGGGCCGTCGACCCGCTGGCCACGGGTGAGTGCCTTGAGCTTCTCGTAGGGTTTTTCCACGCCGTGGCGGCGCATCACCGTCTGGATGGCCTCGCCGAGCACCTCCCAGTTACCGTCGAGCTCCGCGGCCAGCTGGTCGGCGTTGATCTCGAGCTTGGACAGGCCCTTGGCAAGCGAGCGATAGGCGATTAGCGAGTGACCGATGCCGACGCCCAAGGTGCGCAGCACGGTGGAGTCGGTCAGGTCGCGTTGCCAGCGGCTGATTGGCAGCTTGCGCGCTAGGTGCCCCATGACCGCGTTGCCCACGCCCAGGTTGCCCTCGGCATTCTCGAAGTCGATCGGGTTGACCTTGTGCGGCATGGTCGACGAGCCGACTTCGCCCTCGACCAGGCGTTGCTTGAAGTGGCCCAGCGCAATCTGGCCCCAGATATCGCGGGCGAAATCGATCAGGATGGTGTTGGCCCGCTCGATCGCGTCGAACAGCTCGGCGATGTAATCGTGCGGCTCGATCTGGATGGTATAGGCGTTGTGGGTCAGCCCCAGCCCTTCGACAAAGCGCTTGGAGAAGCCCGGCCAATCGACCTCCGGGTAGGCGGCCAGGTGGGCGTTGAAGTTGCCCACCGCGCCGTTGATCTTGCCCATCAGCTTGACCTCGGCGATCTGCCCGCGCTGGCGCTCGAGGCGGGCGACCACGTTGGCGATTTCCTTGCCGATGGTCGACGGCGAGGCGGGCTGGCCGTGGGTCCTCGACAGCATCGAGACCGCGGCCCATTCATGTGCCATCTTGCGCAGCGTGTCGATCAGCCCGTCGATCTCCGGCAGGACGACATCCTCGCGGGCCTGCTTGAGCATCAGGCCATAGGCGAGGTTGTTGATGTCCTCGGAGGTGCAGGCGAAGTGAAAGAATTCGCTGATCGTGGCCAGGCGCGGGTGATCGGCGACCTGCTCCTTGAGGAAGTACTCGACCGCCTTGACGTCGTGGTTGGTGGTGGCCTCGAATTCCTTGACGCGCATTGCCGACTCGACCGTGAACTCCGAGGCAATGGCATCGAGCGAGGCACGGTCCTCGTCGTTCAACGCCGGCACCTCGGCGATCTTCGGCTCGTCGGCCAGTGCCTTGAACCATTCGACTTCCACCAGCACGCGAGACTTGATCAACGCGTATTCGCTGAAACACTCGGTCAGTGCGCGGGTATGGCGGGCATAGCGGCCGTCGAGCGGCGACACGGCGGTCAGGGCGAAGGCGGCTTGGGCAGAGTCAGTCATGCGCGTTCCTGTCAAAATCGGTTGGTCGAGGCGGGCTGGCATGCCCGACTGCAACGGGTTGGTTCGTGATTATGCGATCGGCGGCGGGGCGAGCCAAATGTGGCCCGCGCTTGCGCCGGAGCGTTTCCGGCGAGCCGCTCCGGTTGCTTGTGTCGCTCAGTTGGTGGCCTCGGGGCGTGCCAGGGCCTCGTGCAGCACGCGGGTCAGCTCTCGCAGTACGTCCAGGGTCAGGCGTTGCTCGGCCTCGAGACGCATGGCGGGATCGTCCAGGCCATCGTCGTCGAACTCGTCATCGAGGGTATCGAGTGCCTTGACCTTGGTCAGGGCACCGTCGGCCCGGATGGTAAAGCGCAGTCGATCACGCCAGACGAGTTCGAGTTGTTCGACCGTCATGCCGTCGCGCAGATGGGCGAGGACGTTCTCGTCGGGCAGCCCCAGTCGGGTGACCGTGATGCTGCCGCCGTCTCGCGGTTCGAGCAGCTTGGCCGAGTCCCCCAGCTCGAATCCGGCCGGCGGGCCCTCGAGCAACCAGCGCGACAGCCGGCTGCCGTGTTCTTCGGAGCCGAACGCCGGGGTGACGCGCCATTGGCCCAGCGTCTCGCGCAGCAAGGAGTTGATCTGGCTGTTGCGCTTTTCGCCGGCGTTGGCGAGCCACGCCTGCTTGTTGCGCGCGTCGATAATCAACCGGGTTTCGGCCTGTCGGGGGAAGGCCTGCGGCAACAGCTCCAACAGGGCATTCTCGCGGGCCTGGCGCAGCTCATCGCGGGAAGGTTCGCGCTCGCCGGCCTCCGCAGCCAGTTTCTTGGCCGCGTGGTCCTGAATCACCCGCGGCGGGACGGCCCGTTCCTCGCGGCGGAACAACAAGCCAAAGGCCCCGTCGGTTTCGATGGCAAGCGCTTCGGCGATCACCGGGGCCCAGCCCATGGATTCGACCTGCTGCGACAGGGTGGGGGCAAAGCGCTTCTCGGCCAGCTGTTCGGATAGCGTATCCAGCGACGGTTCGGGCCAGTCGGCCAGGTCGAAGGCGGCAATCTGGGAAAAGAGCATGGCGTCGGCGACTCCGATAAACGATTGGCGGATTGACGAACCGGTGGCAAGACCACCCAATTCGGAACCGGCGCATTATGCCTGATGCCCAGAGTCATTGCTTTGGGGGCATTGCTCGGTGACCTCGGGCACGGAATTCATTCGGTTCCTGATATGCTCACGAGACTTGAAACCCTGTTTTCGCTGTTATCTACAAGGCCACTATGACCGAACGCCACGCGCACATCGTCCGCCTCGCCGACTACCGCCCGCCAAATTACCTGATTGACCATGTCGACCTGACCTTCGAGCTTGCCGCCCGCGGCACCCGGGTGGAGTCGACGCTGACCGTCCGTCGCAACGGGGCTCACGACGAGCCGTTGTGGCTGGACGGCGACGAGCTGACGCTCGAGTCGATTGCGCTGGACGGCAAGCCGCTGGCCAAGGAGCAGTTCGAAAAGCACGCCGACGGCCTGTCGATCACGGGTTTGCCGGACCAGTGCCGCTTGACCTTGGTCTGCCGCGTGGATCCGATCGACAACACCACGCTCGACGGGCTCTACCAGTCGTCCGGGAATTTCTGCACCCAGTGCGAGGCAGAAGGCTTCCGTCGGATCACGTACTTCCCCGATCGGCCTGACGTGCTCAGTTGTTACCGGGTGACGCTGATTGCCGACAAGGCGAGCTGCCCGGTACTGCTCAGTAACGGCAACCCGGTCGAGTCCCGTGACCTCGACGACGGCCGCCACCTGGCCGTCTGGGAAGATCCGCACCCCAAGCCGTCCTACCTGTTCGCGCTGGTCGCCGGTCACTTGAAGTCGATCCACGATCAGTTCACGACCTGTTCGGGCCGGACGATCGATCTGGGGATCTACGTGGAGCCCCACAATATCGATCGTTGCGACCACGCGATGCGCTCGTTGATCAAGTCGATGGCCTGGGACGAGGAGACCTACGGCCGGGAGTACGATCTGGACGTGTTCAATATCGTCGCCGTCGACGACTTCAACATGGGCGCGATGGAGAACAAGGGGCTGAATGTCTTCAACTCCAAGTTCATCCTGGCTCGATCGGAAACCGCCACCGACCATGACTACGAGGGCATCGAGTCGGTCGTTGCGCACGAATACTTCCACAACTGGTCCGGCAACCGAGTCACCTGCCGCGACTGGTTCCAGCTGTCGCTCAAGGAAGGCTTCACCGTATTCCGTGACCAGGAGTTCTCGGCGGACATGGGCTCGCGCGCGGTCAAGCGCATCGAGGAGGTCAATTTGCTCCGCCAGGTGCAGTTCCCCGAGGATGCCGGCCCGCAGGCGCACCCGGTGCAGCCCAAGGAATACGAGCAGATCAACAACTTCTACACCGCGACCGTCTACAACAAGGGTGCCGAAGTGGTGCGGATGTGGCACAACCTGCTCGGTTGGGACGCGTTTCGCCGCGGTACTGATCGCTACTTCGAGCGTTTCGATGGTCAGGCGGTCACCATCGAGGACTTCATCGATGTCATGGCCGAACAGGCGGATTTCGATGCCGCCCAGTTCCGCCGTTGGTATGACCGGGCGGGCACGCCGATCGTGCACGTGAGCAAGCGTCTGGAAGGTGACGAGCTGGTGATCGATTTCCGACAGGAAGTGCCCGCGGTCGCCGGTCAGGACGATGACGAGCCGTTTTTGATTCCGATCGGTCTGGCGGGCTTCGATCCGGAAGGCCACCCCGTCGCACTCGGGGGACCGGATGGTGACGGCAACTCGGCCTTGACCGTGGTGCTGTCGCAGAAACGGGAATCCCGTCGTTTCTCCCTGCCGACGGGCGCCAGCCTGCCGGTCCTCTCGCTCAATCGTGGCTTCACCGCGCCGGTCAAGATCGAGCACGACTACGACGAGCGCGATCTTGCGCTTCTCGCCGGTGCGGATACCGATGAATTCAATCGTTGGGATGCCTATCAGCGCCTGGTGATGAAGACATTGGTCGGTCGGGTACGAGACGCCGAGGAACACGGTGAATGGCCGGAATCCGAGTTGCCGAAGGGTCTTAGCGAGGCCTTTGGCAAATTGGCGCATTCGGCGGTGAGCACGCAGGGAGGAGCCGATCCGCGTTTTGTCGCCGAGTGCCTGGCGTTGCCCAGCGAGAATTACATCGCCGAACAGTTCACGCAGGACGTGCCGGTGGAGGCCATTCACCGGGCCCGAAACGAACTCCGCGCGCAACTGGCCAACGAGTGGTCGCAGACGCTGGTACTGGCGTTCGAGAAGCTGGCCGTCGAGGGCGGCTACCGCTTCGATGGCGTCGATGTGGGGCGTCGGGCCTTGCGTGCGCAGGCGTTGTCTTACCTCAACGCGCTGGATCATCCGGCGTGGCGTCGCCTGGCAGCCGAGCAGCTCCGTGAAGCCGACAACATGACCGAGCGTTTCAACGCCCTGACGGCCCTTTCGCTGCGTGCAAGCACCGAGCGAGAAGAGGCGCTCGAGTCGTTCGCCGACGAGTGGAAGGATGACCCGTTGGTGATGGACAAATGGCTGGCCTTGCGAGCGCGGATCGTCGAACCGGGCGATACCGAAACACTGGCGGCGCTCGAGGCGAATCCGGCGTTCTCGATACGCAATCCGAACCGGGTACGTTCGTTGGTGGGGACGTTCTCGCGGGCCAACCCGGTCGCGTTTCATGCGTCGACGGGTTCAGGATATCGCTGGGTTGCCGACAAGATCATTGAGATCGATGGTTTCAACCCGCAGATCGCTGCCCGAATGGCGACGGTGTTCAGCCGCTGGCGTCGTTACGATGGCGGTCGTGCCGATCGGATGCGAGGCGAGCTTGAGCGCATGCTGGATCGGGCCGATTGCTCGCCCGATCTCGCCGAAATCGCTGGCAAGGCATTGAAATAAAATAATAACGAGCCAAGATTTGGAGACAGTTACACCATGATGGTTGCAATTGGCTGGCTGGTGGTGCTGGCGAGTGTGATTGGCGGGTTCATGCTCGCCGGTGGGCACCTGATCATTCTGTACCAGCCGATCGAGTACCTGATTATCTTCGGGTCCGCCGCTGCGGCGCTGGTGGCAGGTAACTCGCCAAAAACCCTCAAGGCCACGATGGGTGGTTTCGGCACGGCCTTTAGAGGCTCGCGTCATGGCAAGAAGCTCAACATGGAAACGCTTGCGCTTCTGTACACGATCTTCACCCGGGCGCGCAAGGAGGGGCTGATGGCGATCGAGGAAGACATCGACGACCCTGAAAACAGTGAGTTGTTCAACAGTGCTCCCACCGTGATGAAGGATCATCACACCGTCGAATTCATTACCGACTACCTGCGGCTGATGGTCTCGAGCACGCTTGACGTGCACCAGATCGATAACTTGATGGATCTGGACATCGATACGCACCACGAAGAGGCCGATCTGCCTCGATCGTCGATAGCCAAGCTGGGCGAGGCTCTGCCGGCCTTCGGTATCGTCGCCGCGGTGCTTGGGGTCGTGCATACCCTTGAATCAGTCCACCTGCCGCCGTCGGAGCTTGGCAAACTGATCGCCGCGGCCCTGGTGGGGACCTTCCTGGGCATTCTCGCGGCCTACGCCTTCGTCAACCCGGTGGCGAACAACCTCGAGCACAAGATCAACGACTCGACCAAGTACCAGCAAAGCATCAAGGCCGCATTGATTGCGTTCATGAACGGTTATCCGCCGCAGGTGGCCGTCGAGTTCGGTCGCAAGGTGTTGTATTCATCCGATCGGCCGAGCTTTACGGAACTCGAGACGTTCCTCAAGGAAAACAAGTGAACCGGTTGAGCGCGGGGTAGAAACACGGTGGCCGAACAACCGGATCAAAACCAGCAGATCGTCATCAAGAAGGTCAAGAAGGGCCACGGTGGGCATCACGGCGGGGCGTGGAAGATCGCCTACGCCGACTTCGTGACCGCCATGATGGCGTTCTTCCTGCTCATGTGGTTGCTGGGCTCCATGGGAGAGGAGGATCTCAAGGGCATTTCCGACTATTTCGCGAACCCAACCAAGGTCAGTCTGGAAGGTGGTAACAGCGCGGGCATGAGCGAAAGCCTGATCGATGGCGGCGGTGACGACCTCACCCGCCAGGAAGGCCAGGTACACGCCGGGGACAAGCCGACTCCCGAAAAGCGCGATACCCAGGCCGAGGACAAGACGGCCGACCCGTCCGAGATGACACAGGAACAGATCCAGGAGCAGATCGAGGCGCTGGAACGCGAACAGATCGAAGAACTCAAGGAGCGCCTGGAATCTCTGATCGAGGTCGATCCGGCCCTCAAGGCCTACAAGGATCAGATAAAGCTCGATATCACTCGCGATGGGCTGCGTATCCAGATCATCGACAAGGAAAACCGGCCGATGTTCGAGCTTGGGTCGGATGACTTGCAGGGCTATGCCGACGAGATCCTGCATTCGCTCGCGCCGGTACTCAACGGGATGCCCAATCGCCTGTCGATCGAGGGGCATACCGACGCTCGTCCCTTCGATCGCGAACAGCGGAGCAACTGGGAGTTGTCCGCCGAGCGCGCCAACTCGGCACGTCGGTCGCTGGCGGAATACGGGTACCAGCAAGGCAAGTTCCTGCAGGTCATTGGCATGGCGGACGCCTTGCCGTTCGTTGAAGAGGATCCGCTCGATCCGCAGAACCGCCGGATTTCGATGACGGTGATGAAGGAGTCTGCAACCCGACGAATCCTTGAGCCGTCCCGTGGGGGCGGAGTGAGCGTCGAGGATCTCCTCGACGGTCCGGTTGGCGCGGCGGGACCTGGGGGCGAGGCAAGCGGCAACACGGATAATGGTGCCCCGCCCATCACCGAAACCAGTCCGTAGGTCTCGTGCGTCGCCACCTGGCCTTGTTGATCGGGTTCGCCGTACTGGCGCTTGCGATATTGGCGAGCCTGTTGATCGCGCGGGCCTGGATGCAGTGGCAGGGCGAGATGCCGGACGCCTGGCTGATCGCGTCGCTAGCCGGCGTATTGGGCATGTTGATGGGGTGGCGGCTGTTGCCGCCGTGGTGGCGCGGCGTGCTGCTGGTGGCCCCACTGGTCATGTGGGGTGGACTACAGATCCATCCGGGCTGGTTTCTCGTCGCTGCCCTGATCTTGTTGCTGGTCCAGTTCAACGCGATTCGCCACCGGGTGCCGCTTTACCGCTCGGGCGCGGCGGTCATCGACGCGCTAGGCGAGGAAATTCGGCAACGCCATATTCGCCGACTAGCGGATGTCGGATGTGGTGATGGCCACGTGATCACGGCACTGGCGAGGCGTTTCCCCGAGAGGCAGTTCACCGGTTTCGAGACGGCACCGTTACTCTATCTGGTGGCGCGATGGCGCTGCCGTCACCTGTCGAATTGCCAGGTGATATTCCGTGATTTCTGGCAGGTGTCATGGCGTGATCAGGATGCGGTGTTTACTTTCCTTTCCCCCGAGCCGATGTTGCGCATCTGGCGCAAGTGTCAGCGCGAGTTGCCGGAAGGGGGTGCCTTGTACTCGCTGGCTTTCGAAGTGCCGGGGGTGGAGGCGGAGTCGTTGATTGGAGCGGGTCGGTTCGACTTGTACCGTTACCCCCGACTGCCACGGCCGACTGCCACGGCAGTCGAAGGTAACTGATCCTGATTGAGTCGATTGGTTGCCTATCGCCGATCACCGAGGCCAATCGACCCAACCACAAACAAAAAAGCCGGCCAATGGCCGGCTTTTCGTCATCTCCCGGAGGGCGTCTTAGTAACGCGAACCGAAACCGCCGCGATCATTGGAGTTCTCGCGCGGACGCGCTTCGTTGACACGGACGGTGCGGCCATCCATGTCGGTATCGTTCAGCGCTTCGATGGCCTGCATGCCGGCGTCCTTGTCGGACATCTCGACAAAGCCGAAACCCTTGGAACGACCGGTGGCCATGTCCTTGATTACCTTGGCGGATTTGACTTCGCCGAAGGCTTCGAAGGCGGCTTGGAGGCCTTGGTCATCCTGGGAGTAGGGCAGGTTGCCCACGTAAATATTGATCATCTCGAAAACAAACTCTCAAAACCGTGCTGATCTGGCGACCGGCCGGGGTGTTCAGCACGCATCCA
>JAGXGL010000035.1 GCA_024636755.1 Guyparkeria sp.
GATGCAGGAAGGCGATTCGGTGCAGATGGGCAACGTCCGCATCGAAGCGCTGCACACGCCGGGCCACACCCCGGAGCACATCTCGTTCCTGGTCTTTGACGGCGCCCGCTCGCCGGACGTCCCGGCCGTCGCCCTGACCGGAGATTTCCTGTTCGTCGGCAGCCTCGGCCGCCCCGACCTGCTGGGCGAGGAGGCCACCCGCGGGCTGGCCAAGCAGGCGTTCCACAGCGTGCGCGAGAAATTGAAGGGCCTGCCCGACGGGCTGGAGATCCGCCCGGGGCACGGCGCAGGCTCGGCCTGTGGCGCCGGCATGTCCGGGCGAACGATCTCGACGCTGGGCTACGAGCGCGCCGCCAACCCGCTGCTCGACCCGTCGCTCACGGAAGACGAGTTCATCGACACGCTGCTCGGCAACCTGCCGCCGGCGCCGGACTTCTACCCGCGCAACAAGGTCACCAACTCCGAGGGCCCCAAGCCGGTGCAGGGCATGGTCGATCTGCTGGCCGAGGAGATCGAGGTGTTCGACATCGACGACCTCAAGGCCCGCATGGCCGAGGGTGCGGTGGTGATCGATATCCGCGACCGGCTGGCCTTCAACGCCGCGCACATCAAGGGCTCGCTGGGCATCGAGTACGGCGACAATCTCAGCCCCTGGGCCGGCTGGGTCGCCCCGCCGGACCAGCCGCTGATCCTGGTCGACCACGAGGGCGACGACGAGCTGATCAGCGATGCGATCCGCGCGCTGGTGCGCGTCGGCCAGGACAAGGTGGTCGGCTTTCTCGACGGCGGCTTCGATGCCTGGCTCAAGGCCGGCGAGGCCTTCGAGAACACCCCGCTGGTCGATGCCGAGACCGCCAAGAATGACCTCGACCACGACCGCCGCGCCCTGTGGGACACCCGCGAGGCCAGCGAGTGGGACGAGGGCCACGCGCTCGGCGCCCGCCACCAGACCGCCCACGACGTGCGCGGCGGTATCGACGGGGTGGGCAAGGACGATCCGATCACGCTGGTCTGCGGCTCGGGCATGCGCTCGACCGTCGCCGCCAGCCTGCTGATGCGCGCCGGCTACACCAACGTCGCCAACCTGATGGGCGGCATGGACGCCTGGGAAGAGGCCGGCCTGCCGGTGGTCGCCAAGGACTGACCTTATAGCGCACCCTGTGTATTCACAGTGGCATCATCTTGAAAGCCCCGCCAACCCGAATTTGGCGGGGCTTTTTGTTTTTACAGGTCAGGCAAACGAAGGTGCGTGTGGAGAAGCACGACGTGCGCCTGTTGACGGGCGGTTCTAGAGCGTGGCGATCGACGGAACGGTGTCGGGCATCGGTCGCGACCGTGCGACACCTTGCTCCATACCAAGGCTTACGACTGATCACGCTCCCCAGAACGGCCGCGTTTTCGGCCCCGTCCCGTCAGGAGGGCTGCCCGGCCGTTTCAGCGGATGGGCCGTGAAAGCACATCCGGTTTGAACCGGACTCTTTGGCTTTGTACATGGCGCGATCAGCGGCTTCCAACAGAGCGAGGGGAGTGGGGGCGTCCTGGGGGTAGAACGCGACCCCGATGCTGACGGAAATCTGAACAGGCTGTAGTGCGGTCTGGAATGGCTGCGCGAGGGCATCAATAATCGCCTGGGCCACCTGCTCGACGTCCTCGCGCCGATTGGCGGCGGCAAGAACCACGGTAAACTCATCGCCGCCCTGACGGGCAACCGTATCGTCCTCCCGCACACAGTCAGCAAGGCGCTCCGCCACGTCACACAACACACTGTCCCCCGCTTCATGACCGAGCGAATCGTTGACTTCCTTGAAGTCATCCAGGTCCATGAAAAGCAGGGCAAGAGGCAAGCCGGTGCGGTTTGTGTGTTTGACCTCCTGCTCCAGACGATCCAGAAACAGACGTCGATTCGGCAGCCCGGTCAGGGCGTCATGGTGGGCGCTGTGCCATATTCTTTCTTCGGCAAGCGCCCGCTCGGTGACATCCTGAATAATGCAGACCGTGGCTTCGGTGTCTTGATGCTCGTCAAGCACGGGCGCAAGCAGGTACTCGAACCGTTCACCCTGGCCAGAAGCAAATCGGTGCACGAACTTGCCGCGGTACGTGGACTGGGAAGCAATTACCCTTTCCTGGTTGCGCTGAAAGTCCAAAGCGAATGAAAAGCCGAGGTCAAAGTTGGACCTGCCGATGATCGCCTCGGGCTTCAGACCGAAAAGATCCGCCGTGGCCTGATTTGCATAGATAACTCGGCCCTTGAGATCCAGCACGTAGATCGGATCCGGGGATGCCACCAGAATGGCGCCAAACAGCCGGGTTTCCATCTCTTTTACCGTCGCATACTGCTCAAGCGATTCGGCGACGGCCTGGTCGATGGCCTCATGGAACCGGGTAAGCTCGTCAAGCTGCTGTCCGGTGACCGTGGGGTGAGCGTCAGTCCAAAGTGACACCACGCTCGCCCGCAGGGCCCGGAACTCGGAAATGGTCTCCATGACGCTAAAGCCGCTGGCCTGTCGATCGCCACCGTGCACTTCCGCCCAGGACTCCCCCCCATCCTTCGGCCCACGACCTTTCGATTTGGCGGCCTGTTCGGCCGCACTCTGTTGTGAATCGAGATCGTCGGCAATCACCAGAAGCATTTCTCTGGCATGGTCGCGCAGCCCGGCCGCGTCCATGTGCCCGGCATGAAAAATCGTTTTGGCAAACGCTTGCCAATTCTCAAGAATCGGCTCTATTTGCGCTCGAATGAAATCGGATAATCGCATTTGTATCTGTATTTCCTTGGCTTCCAACAAGAGCAAGAAAGAGCAGGGGATACACCCGATTCTGACCGACTCGTTCTCACGTTGGCTGCTGACCCTCTTCGAATGGCGCCCACAGAAACCAGAAACAACAAACCCCGACCGAAGACGGGGTTTGTCTGACGTCATCGTCAGGCAAAGCTTAGACTTCAGGTGTCATCTAGAACGGGATGTCGTCCTCGCCGAAACCGTCGTCGATTGACTTGGCCGGGCGCTGGTCCTGGGACGGCGGCGGGGGCGGTGCGCCGTAGTCGGACTGGCCGCCGCCGTAGCCCGCACCGGCACCCGCTGCGGCGCCACCGCCGTAACCACCCTGGCCACCCTGGCCCCCTTGGCTGGCCTGGCCACCGCCGTAACCGCCGCCCTGGCCGCCACCGGCACCCGGACGGCCGCCGAGCATCTGCATCTCGTTGGCGACAATCTCGGTGGTGTAGCGGTCCTGGCCGTCCTGGCCCTGCCACTTGCGGGTCTGCAGGCGGCCTTCGATGTAGACCTGGCTGCCCTTCTTCAGGTACTCGCCGGCGATCTCGGCGAGCTTGCCGAAGAAGACGATGCGGTGCCATTCGGTGTTCTCGCGGTTCTCACCGGTCGTCTTGTCGCGCCACTGCTCGGAGGTGGCCACGCGGATGTTGGTGACCTGGCCGCCGGACGGCAGGTAACGCACGTCCGGGTCGACCCCGAGGTTGCCGATGATGATTGCCTTGTTCACACCGCGGCTAGCCATAGTTAAAACTCCTTGTGGTTCCTGCCGACCGGTGGCGTCACCGGCCCTTGCGAGCGCAAACCGTCACTATAAAGCATTCATATCTCGGCAACGAGATCGTCTTGCATTCAGCTACACTACTCGGTTCCGCGCATGGTGGTGAGCATCGCTCTCCGCCCCTGCCGCGACGTCCATTCAACACGAGCGACAAGCGCAATATGGCCGATCCGTTTATCCGCATCCGCGGCGCACGCACGCACAATCTCAAGAACATCGATGTCGACCTGCCGCGCGAGAAGCTGATCGTCTTTACCGGGCTGTCGGGCTCGGGCAAGTCGTCACTGGCCTTCGACACGATCTTCGCCGAGGGACAGCGGCGTTACGTCGAGTCGCTGTCGGCCTACGCGCGCCAGTTCCTGTCGATGATGGACAAGCCGGACGTCGACACCATCGAGGGGCTGTCGCCGGCGATTTCGATCGAGCAGAAGACCACCTCGCACAATCCGCGCTCGACGGTGGGCACGGTTACCGAGATCTACGACTACCTGCGCCTGCTGTACGCCCGCGCCGGCCTGCCGCGCTGCCCGGAACACGACATCGACCTAACCGCGCAGACGGTCTCGCAGATGGTCGACCACGTGATGGACCTGCCCGAGGGCTCGAAGTGGCTGCTGCTCGCGCCGGTGATCGAGAACCGCAAGGGCGAGCACCACAAGCTGTTCCAGGAATGGCAGGCGCAGGGCTTTTTGCGGGTGCGGATCAACGGCACCGTCTACGAGATCGACGAAATCCCGACCCTCGATCCCAAGACCAAGAACAACATCGAGGTGGTGGTCGACCGCTTCAAGGTGCGCGACGACCTGCAGCTGCGGCTGGCGGAGTCGTTCGAGACCGCGCTGCGGCTAGCCGACGGCCAGGCGATGGTCGTCTCGATGGATTCCGACGAGGAGCATGTCTTTTCCTCGAAGCATGCCTGCCCCAAGTGCGGCTACTCGCTGGGCGAGCTCGAACCGCGACTGTTCTCCTTCAACAACCCGGTCGGCGCCTGCCCGAGCTGCGACGGGCTGGGCGTAAAGCAGTTCTTCGATCCGCAGAAGGTGATCATCAACCCCGAGCTGTCGCTGGCCGCCGGCGCGGTGCGCGGCTGGGACCGGCGCAACGCCTACTACCACGCGCTGCTCTCCTCGCTGGCGCGGCACTACGACTTCGACCTGGAAACGCCGTGGGAGGAACTGACCGACGAGCAGCGCGACATGATCCTGCACGGCTCGGGCAAGGAGAAGATCGCGTTTACCTACCTTGGCCCACGCGGTCGGGCGAAGGAGCGCACGCATCCCTGGGAGGGCGTGCTGCCCAACATGTCGCGCCGCTACCGCGAGACCGAATCGCAGGCGGTGCGCGAGGAGCTGGCGCGCTACATCTCCGAACAGGCCTGCCCAAGCTGTCACGGCACCCGCCTGAACCGCGCCGCGCGGCACGTTTTCATCGAGAGCCACAACCTGCCGACGATCACCCGCTGGTCGATCGGCCACTCGGCGGCGTTCTTCGCCGAGATGGAACTGGAAGGCGCCCGCGGCGAGATCGCCACGCCGATCGTGCGCGAGATCCGCTCGCGGCTGAAGTTTCTCAATGACGTCGGCCTGAACTACCTGTCGCTGGACCGCAGCGCCGAGACGCTCTCCGGCGGCGAGGCGCAGCGCATCCGGCTGGCGAGCCAGATCGGCTCGGGGCTGGTGGGCGTGTCCTACATCCTCGACGAGCCGTCGATCGGCCTGCACCAGCGCGACAATGACCGCCTGCTGGGCACGCTCACCCACCTGCGGGACCTGGGCAACACGGTGATCGTGGTCGAGCACGATGAGGATGCCATCCGTGCGGCGGACTTCGTCCTCGACATCGGCCCCGGCGCCGGGGCCCACGGCGGCCAGGTAGTCGCCCAGGGCACGCCCCAGCAGATCGAGGCCAACAAGGACTCGCTCACCGGGCAGTACCTGGCCGGCAAGCGAGGCATCGAGGTGCCCGAGCGCAATCGCGCCGATGCCGAGAAGATGCTGACACTCGAGGGGGCGAGCGGGCACAACCTGCAGGGTGATCCGCTGCACATCCCGCTGGGGCTGTTCACCTGCATCACCGGCGTGTCCGGCTCGGGCAAGTCGACGCTGATCAACGACACGCTGTTCAAGATCAGCGCCCACCAGCTCAACCGCGCCAGCGCCACGGCCGCGCCGTACAAGAACATCCACGGGCTCGACCAGCTCGACAAGGTGATCGACATCGACCAGTCGCCGATCGGGCGCACGCCGCGCTCGAACCCGGCGACCTACACCGGGCTGTTCACCACCATCCGCGAGCTGTTCGCCGGCACGCAGGAGGCCCGTTCGCGCGGCTACACGCCGGGACGGTTCTCCTTCAACGTCAAGGGCGGGCGCTGCGAGGCCTGCCAGGGCGACGGGGTGATCAAGGTCGAGATGCACTTCCTGCCGGACGTGTACGTGCCCTGCGATGTCTGCGGCGGGGCGCGCTACAACCGCGAGACCCTCGACATCCGCTACAAGGGCAAGACCATCACCGACGTGCTGGGCATGACCATCGAAGAGGCCGCGGAGTTCTTCGAGGCGGTACCCAGCCTGAATCGCAAGCTGACCACCCTGATGGACGTGGGGCTCGGTTACGTCAAGCTGGGGCAGAACGCGACCACGCTCTCCGGCGGCGAGGCCCAGCGGGTCAAGCTCTCGCGCGAGTTGGCCAAGCGCGATACCGGCCACACCCTCTACATCCTCGACGAGCCGACCACCGGCCTGCACTTCGAGGACGTCGCGCAACTGCTCAAGGTGCTCTACCGCCTGCGCAACCACGGCAACACCGTGATCGTGATCGAGCACAACCTCGACGTGATCAAGACGGCCGACTGGATCGTCGACCTGGGCCCGGAAGGCGGCTCCGGCGGCGGGCGCATCATCGCCTCGGGCACACCCGAACAGGTGGCCGAGGTGGAGGGCTCGTACACCGGGTATTACCTCAAGCGGATGCTTTCGGGCGCGAAGGCCGCTGGGTAATCACCGGCGACACCCTGTGGTGTCGGGCCTCAGCCCGACAATGCGCGGACAGCTCGGACGGAACCGTAGGAACGCCTTCAGGCGCGAACCATTCATGCCGACTCGAGGCGACTCCATCGCCTTTCGCGGCTAAGGCCGCTCCTACCAGTCGAACCCGGACGGAGTGGTAGCTTGCCTCACAAGCAAAACCCGACCGCAGGCGCGTGCCTACGGTCGGGTTTCTTAGCCGACACGGGTAATGGCAGGGGACGGCCGCTGACGCGGCCTTCGCGAGCCGGGCTCGCTCCCCTGGGAACGGGTTACTCGAGCGTTTGCTGCAGGTCTTCAAGCACCTCTTGGGTCTTTTCCTTAGTCGCCTTCCAGGCACTCGAGGCCCCGGACTTGGTCTTCGCCCAAAGGTTGGCGGCAGCCTCTTTGCTCTCGGCCCACCAGTCGTTGTCGACGCGTGGGTACTCGTCGACCCGATCAAGATCCTCGTTGAGGAACACGGAGTAGGAGACTTGATCAAGTTCGTCGCCGGCGACGGCCTCCACCGAGAACCTTTGCACCCCAACGAAGCGAGAGTAGTCGTCACTTACGCCCTCTAGATCGTCGTCCAGGTCGAGCACCAGCCCATGTACCTTCATGTCCTCGGCGATCAGGACGTCTTCGATCTCGCCCACCTCGCGCTCGCGATCAGTAGCCAAAAAGACGTCGGCCCCGATCAGGGCATCCATGGAATACAGACCTTCCGGCGCTTTCTCGGCCAGCGCGGACTGGGACAGCGTCACGGCGATGGCACCGGCCAACAGGGTTTTCATGTGAGTCATTGGATCTCTCCTAGTTGATTCTTATTCGCTTTCGGCGCATTCGACACAGCGTGTCACGCTCGGATCATTTTGGAGTCGGCGGAATGGAATAGGTTCCTCACAGACGAAACACTGGCCGTACTCATCGTTTTCCATCCGCCGCAGGGCGCCCTCGATGCGGGTCAGTTCGTTCTCCCAGCGAGCGCGGGTGGCCCTGGCCATCTCCTGACCCTGCTGCGCCTCTATGCGCGACAGCTGGCTCTGGCACGAATTGTCGATCTCCACCGCCTCGGTGGAATCGGCACTGCCGATCAGCAGTTGCTGCAGCGCGCTGCGCCGATCGAGCAACTCGGCGCGCAGTGCCTCGCGTTGGGTGTCATCCATGGGCCGTCTCTTCAATCAATCTTGATCTTGGCGTAGCCGCGCTGCGCGTAGGCCGCTGCGGTGACGAAGGTGTTGCCCACTTCGGCCAGCGGCTCGACCAAGTCGGCCTGGGTGATGCCGGCACGCCGGCTGGCGATCGAGCAGACTTCCATGCGTTCGACCCCCTCCAGGGCGTGCAGTTCGGCCAGCCGTGCCTGGATCTGCAGGATCGTCTGGGCGTTATCGATATCCCGCTCGGCGGCATCCCGGGTCAGCAGTCGAACCGACCCGCCACGAAAACCGAACACCATGCGCGGGGCAACGCCCTGGCGCTCGAGATCGCGATAGGTCTGCTCGATCACGCCCAGCCGCGCGAGCAGCTTATCCGGGTCCGACAGGGTGACGTCCCACAGAATGCGGCCTTCCTCGATGCCCTGCAGGGCATGGGCATCGTCGGGCCGGGGTATGTCAGCGGACCAGGCAAACCCGGGCAGCAGGCAGATCATCAGGCCCAGCATCAATCGGCGCATGGCCATTTCCTCCTTGTGCAAGATGGGGTCGGGTCCAACCAGTAAAGCCGATCAGGGCGGCAATGCAAGCGATTGATTCGTGTCCTGCGTTGGGCTTGGCCCTGGGTGGCCACTGGTGAGACGGCAGGGGCCCTTGTGGCCGGTTGGGCACCGGCGTCACGTTAGCCGGGGACAGCCGCCTTGGCGGCTTTCGCGAGCATGGTTCGCTCGCACACGTATCGAAGCCGCCGTAGGAGATTCCATGTCTCCTCGCAAGCGAAACGCGCCGCACGCGCGGGCCCTGCTGTCGGGCTTCTCCGCCAATGGCAGGCCCAATCCACTCGTCGCGCGCGCCTTGGGACGGGCAGCAAAAAAAACCGCCCGCGGGTTGCCCCGGGGCGGCTCGTTAGTCGAGCAGATCGGTCAGCCGATCAGAACTCGAATTCCATCTTCTGGAAGACGCGCCCGGCATTCTGGCCGGCAAGCTCGTCGAAGGTATGCCAGTGGGAGAACTGGCTCTGGTCGAGCTCGTAGGCATCCTGCAGGGAGCCGCCCTCGTCGACGATTCGGCCGATCTCGGTGCGCAGGAACTCGAGGTAGTCCGAGGTGTAGTACTCGACGGTCTCGAGATCGGTCGGCGTGCCGTGGCCCGGGATGATGGTCTTGTCCTCGGCGACGGCGGCGAACTTCGGCCAGGTCTCGAGCCAGGCGGCCGTATCGGTGTACTCGAAGATCGGCAGCATGCGGATATTGAAGGCCATGTCACCGGCGATCACCACGTCACGCTCGGGGATGACCACCGAGATGTCGCCCGGGGAGTGGGCCTCGCCGAAGTAGACCACCTCGGCGGTGATGCCACCCAGGTCGAGCTCGATGCGGTCCTCGAAGGTGCGGCTGATTGCCACGTACTCGGTGCCCTCGGCCTTTTCCTCGGCGACGTCCTTGAGCTGGGAGACGTAGGCGGCGGCGTGACCGTCGTAGTACTCGGCGGCATCGACGTGGGCGATGACTTCCGCCCCCTGATCGATCCAGTAGCCGGTCGCCATCGACGAGTGCAGTTGGCCGTTCTCGTTGACCACGTACTTGACCGGCACGTCGGTGCGCTTCTTGATCTCCTCGTGCAGTGCCTCGGCCAGCTGGTAGGAGGCGCCGGCATTCATCACCAGCACGGCATCCTCGCCGATCACGAACGAGAGGTTGTTGTTGTGCAGCGAATTCTCGTAGGTGTACGGCTGGGTCGCGCCGATCGCCGACCAGACGTCATCCGCGACCTTCTGCGGCATGTCGTAGAGGATCGAGTCCGGCGCCTTGTCGGGCGGGTTGTCATCCTCTGCCATCGCCGGACCGGCGATCAGTCCGGTGGTCGCCATCGCCAGCAGCGCACTGCCGGCCAGGTTACGTGTGTCTCTCATCCATTCGGTCAACATACGAGTCCACTCCTTACCTTGGGGGAATACCCATAAGCATTTTGGGTTTATCTATTAGGTTGCTAACCATCTCGCCGTTCACGCGGAAAAACAACCCCGTGCACCATTCAGGTTTTTGATTCGGAAAAACATTCGCCAATCCAGATTAAGACACCGGTTGGTTTCCTCAGTTCCAGCTTAGTCCACCGCGCCTCTGCCAATAGGATTCGGGACGCTCGGCGAGCGCGACCAACGCCTCTCGGTCCGTCGGTGCAAGCGTGACATCCAGTGCCCGGAGATTGGACGCCAATTGCTCGGCGTTACCGGCCCCGGATAACACCATGTCGACGCACGGCTGATCCAGCAGCCAGCCCATGGCCATGGCGTCGCGGCCAACCCCGTGCCGGGCCGCCACGGCATCCAGTGTTTCCATCGCGGCCGCGTCCTCTGGTCGGTCGTTACGCGCGGTCAATCGACCGTTGGCCACCGCCTCCTTGATGATCACGGCCATACCGGCCTCGGAGGCTTGTTCGAGCTGATCCAGCACCGACGGCTCGAGCAGGTTGGCGGTCGCCTGCACGGCATCGAACAGGGGCCGGCCCTCGATCTCGATGGTCATCGCCCGGGCGAGGGTCTCGGCCTGCGCCGGGCCGCTGGTGGTCAGGCCGATGGCCACGCCCTGGTCGCGCAGTTCACCCAGGCGATCGAGCACGGCCGCGTTCTCCAGCACACCGGAGTCGAGGGTGGCCGAATGGATCTGGTAGAGGGCCGGCGGGAAGCCAAGGGCCTCGAGGGTCTCGTGCCACTGGCGATCGAGCACCTCGCGGCTGTGTTCCTTGACCTCGTGGACGGAGGCAGTCACCCGCCAGCCGGCGGTGTAGGTGTAGCCCCACTTCGAACCCACCGTCGGGCGCTGCTCATCCGCTCGGCCTACGAGCCAGTCGCCGAGAAAGGCCTCGGCGCGTCCGTAGGAACGCGCGGCATCGACGTAGCGAATCCCGCGCTGCCAGGCGGCATCGAGCATCGCATGACAATGCCCGCGCATCGCCTCGACATCGCGGCCGTCGGGCATGTCCTCGCCGTGGCCCAGGTTGATGTAGCCGGGTCGCCCCAGGGCCGCCAGCCCGAGGCCAATGCGTGGCGTGGGCAGATTGATTCGCTTGTTCGACATGAGAGCCCGAGTTTCCTTTCGATCCGATGGC
>JAGXGL010000036.1 GCA_024636755.1 Guyparkeria sp.
CCGAGTTGCCGCGCACATTGGCGACCGGGACCTGGTGGGCGCGCCAGGTGCCCTCGACCGGCTTGCCGTCGACCTCCTCGGGGCCGGTCCAGCCCTTGGGCGTGCGCAGCACGATCATCGGCCAGCGCGGGCGCGTGGTGTCTCCGTCTTGGCGGGCGTGCTGCTGGATGGCGTGGATCTCGTCGAGGGCCTGACCGAGCGTCTCGATCATCGCCGGGTGCATTTGTTCGGGGTTCTCGCCGCTGACGAAATGGGGCTGGTAGCCGTAGCCGCGCAGCAGTGCCTCGAGTTCCTCTTCGGGAATGCGGGCGAGCACTGCGGGATTGGCGATCTTGTAACCGTTGAGATGCAGGATCGGCAGCACGGCGCCGTCATGCACCGGGTCGAGGAACTTGTTCGAGTGCCATGAGGTGGCCAGCGGGCCGGTTTCGGCCTCGCCATCACCCACCACCGCGCAGACGACCAGATCCGGGTTGTCGAACGCCGCGCCGAAGGCATGCGAGAGCACGTAGCCGAGTTCGCCGCCCTCGTGGATCGAGCCGGGTGTTTCGGGCGCGACATGCGAGGGGATGCCGCCGGGGAAGGAAAACTGCCGGAACAGCCGTCGCATGCCCGCCTCGTCGCGACTGATTTCGGGGTAAACCTCGGAGTAGGTGCTGTCAAGCCAGGCGCTGGCCACCAGCCCCGGCCCCCCGTGGCCGGGGCCGGCCAGGTAGATCGCATCGAGGTCGCGCGCCGCGATCTGGTGGTTCATGTGCGCGTAGATGAAGTTGAGCCCCGGGGTGGTGCCCCAGTGGCCGAGCAGGCGTGGCTTGATGTGCTCGGCTGCCAGCGGCTCGCGCAGCAGCGGGTTGTCCAGCAGGTAAATCTGTCCCACGGACAGGTAGTTGGCCGCGCGCCAGAAACCGTCGATCGCCTTGATATCGTCTTGCTGCATGGACTTGTTCTCCGGAAGTCGGGATCGTTTGATGTGGATGCCCTGACCCCGTATCAGAGCAAGGGGGTGTGTCGAATGGATGTCAGAGCAAGTCCTGTATCTGGCGGATCATTTCCCATTCCTCGTCGGCGGGTACCACCCAGATGCCCGCCGGACTGTGCGGCTGATGCAGGGCGCGTACCCCCGCTTCGTCCCGGCGATTGGCTTCCGGGTCCAGGGAGAGCCCCATCACGCCCAGGCCTTCGCAGACCGATTCGCGCACGACGAGGTCGTGTTCGCCGATGCCGCCGGTGAATACCAGGGCATCCAGCCGACCCAGGTTGACCAGATAGCCACCCAGGTAATGGCGAATGCGATGGATGTACATCGCCAGCGCGGTACTCGCCTCGTCGCTGCCCCGGTCGATCGCGTCGTGGATCTCGCGCATGTCGCGCGTGCCGCACAGCCCCAGCAGGCCGGATTCGTGGTTGAGCAGGTGGTCGACCTCGTCGCTCGACAACCCGCCGCGCCGTTCGAGCACGCCGGGAATGGCTGGGTCGATGTCGCCTGCTCGCGTGCCCATCACCAGGCCCTCGAGCGGGGTCATGCCCATCGAGGTGGCCACGCTGTGCCCGCCACGAATGGCCGTGACGCTCGCGCCGTTGCCCAGGTGCAGCACGATCAGGTTGAGTCGAGCCGGCGGGTGACCGGTGGCCTCGGCGATGCGGCGCAATGCATTGGCGGCCGAAAGTCCATGAAATCCATAGCGGCGGATGCCCAGCCGATCGCGGCACCACGCGGGCAGGGCGTAGTCGCGTGATTCGGGCGGCAGATCGCGGTGGAAGGCCGTGTCGAACAGGGCGTAGTGGGGCGTGTCGGGAAAGCGATGGCGGGCGGCCTCGATGCAGGCCGCCGCGAGCGGGTTGTGCAGCGGCGCGAGCGGTTCGGTCTTGTGCAGCGCGTCGATCACCGCCTGGTCGATCCGCGTCGGGGCGTCGAAGCGCTCGCCGCCATGCACGACGCGGTGGGCGATGCCTGCGAACGGCCCGGCCTCACCCGGTGGCAGGGCGGCGAGCAACTCGTCGAGCGCGTGGGAATGCGCCTCGCCGAGAGGGCCGCCGTCGTCGCTGAGCTCTTCGGCCGTGCAGGCGTGCGTCCGGTTGCCGGCCGAATCGAAGATCGCCAGCTTGAGCGAGGACGAGCCGGCATTGATTGCCAACCAGCGAGTGTCGTCTGGCCCGTCTGCTGCCATTGGTCCGGCCCTCTGCGTGAGCGTGCGGGAAACTGCCCCCGTGATTCGGGGGTTCAATTCAAGCCTAGCCGGAAAAGTCCGTGCTTGTCAGCAGGTTGTGCTCGATCTTGCGTGCCCGGGCATGAAAAAGGCGCGCCGAGTGGCGCGCCTTCTGGTCTTGAACCGATCGGATCCGGGATGGGCGAGTCGTTACTCGTCGTTTCCCTCGGCCACGGCGTCCTGGATGGCGTTGAGGATCTTCTCGCCGCGCGGACCGGTCATCTCGACGTACTGGTCGAATACCGGCTCGACGCTCTCGCGGAAGGTCTCGACCTGTTCAGACGTCAGCTTGATGAACTCGATCTCGCTCTTGGACTTGATCTCCTCGGCCGCTTCGCGGTTGAGCTCCTGCTGCACGTCCCAGATGAACGGGTCGAGCTCCTTGACGGTCTCCTTGACGCTCGCCTGCATGTCTTCCGGCAGGCCCTCGAGGAAGCCCGGGCTCGTGATCACGGTGGACACGAACTGCGCGTTGCGGGCCTCGATCAGGTAGTCCTGCACCTCGTAGAAGCTCATGTCGCGGATGGCGAACATCGGTTGGGTCTGCGCGTCGATCTGGCCGCGCTGCAGGCCGCCGTAGATCTCGGAGTAGGCCATCGGCTTCGGGTTGGCGCCATAACCGTTGTAGGTGGCCAGCAGCAAATCCGACGGCTTGACGCGAATCTTGACGCCCTCGAAGTCTTCCGGTGTTTCGATTGCCTTGTTGGCACTCCAGACCATCCAGCCCTCGGGGACGATCGACAGCAGTTCGAGGCCCTTCTCGCGATAGGCCGCACCCAGCTCTTCGTAGACGACCGGGTTGGAGGCGAAGATCTCCGCGTTGACCGCATCGTCCTGCGAGAACAGGAAGTGCAGGGTGAACACCTGCGCCTCGGGGATGGTCGAGCCGACGTGACCCGCCGAGGCAAAGGCGAACTGCATGGTGTTGTTCTGGATTTGCTGGGTGATGTCCTGCGAGCTGCCCAGCGTGCCGTAGGGGTAGATCTTGACCTCGACGTTGTCGTGCTCGGCCTCGATCTCTTCCTTGAACTTCTCGGCGTATTTCCACTGCACGCCGCCCTTGGTCTCTTCGAGCGCGAAGCGCCAGACCTGCTCGCCTTCGGTGCTCTCGGCGCTGTCGGTGCCATCATCGGATTGACCGCAGCCGGACAGTGCCATGCCGGCGGCGATCGCCAGCGCGCCCATCCAGAGCGTGCCTTTCTGAAAAATTCGTGTGCGTTGCATACCGTTCTCTCTCCCTGGGGTTTTGCTTGTCGTTCACGGTACAAGCGCCCCACTCATCGATGACGGGCGGGCGCTCCGGGAATTCTGCACGAATCGCCCGGTGGGGTTTGCCAGAGGCAGCGGCGATTCGTGCAGACCTTCCCCGATCCCCAAGACCTTAGCACGTCCGCTGACCTGTCCGTTGGACAGGTAAAGTTACGCACGACTACACTGCAGGGCGTTCAGGCGGGCGGCACCGAGCCGCCGCCCGTGCCGGAAAGCGGCGCCAAACGCGGCGCATCAATACTGCCGGGGCGTGCCCGTCTCGCCCGAAAGGGGAAACACCAATGCCGCAAGAGCAGGGAAAGCTGTCCCGGTCGCCGCCGGGGCGGGCGCTGATCCGCCTGGACTGGGTGGTTGGCTGGATCGAGAACATCGTGCTCACCGGGGCCATTCTGCTGATGGCTGGCCTCAATATCGCCAACGTGCTGGGTGACAACCTGCTGAAACAGGGGCTGCCCTTCGCCGGCGAAATCAACCAGGCATTACTGGTCATCATCACCTTTGTCGGCGTGGCCAAGGCCGCGCGACATGGCCGCAACATCCGCATGTCGGCCATATACGATCAACTCAAAGGCCCCTGGCGCAAGGGGGCGAATATCGTGATCACCACCGGCTCGGCGATCGTGATGTTCTACCTGACCTACCACGCCGTGATTTACGAGGCGCAACTGCGCTCGATCGGACAGGCGACGCCGTCGCTGGGCATCCCCCTCTGGATCTTGTACCTGTTCGTGCCCGCCGGGCTCTTTCTCGCCGGCCTGCAATACGCATTGACTACCGTGCGCAACTTCACCTCACCCGAACTCTATCGTTCGTTCCTCGAGCGGGAAGTGTACGAGGACGCCGACTTGAACGCCGCCGAGGGCCGCAAGCTGGAAGATGAGGACGGTGGCATCGAGCCGGGCATGGCCGACAACGACTCGGGCAAGGAGCGCCGCTGATGCTTACCCTCATGTTCGTCCTGATGTTCCTGCTGCTCCTGATGGGGTTCCCGATGATGGTGCCCCTGATCGTGGGGGCGCTGGCGCTGCTGCTGGTTTCCTTCCCCGGTGTGGACCCCAGCCAGATGGTCCAGCAGATGATCGGCGGGGTGCGCCCCTCGGTACTGGTGGCGGTGCCCATGTTCATCCTGGCCGCCGACATCATGACCAAGGGGCACACCGCCAACCGTCTGTTGGATCTGGTGCGTGCCTTCATCGGCCACCGGCGCGGCGGGCTGCCGATCACCACCGCCGTCACCTGCACCCTGTTCGGTGCCGTGTCGGGCTCCACCCAGGCCACGGTGGTCGCCGTGGGCACCGCCTTGCGGCCCAAGATGCTCAAGGCCGGCTATAAGGACAGCTTCACCCTTGCCCTGCTGGTCAACTCCTCGGATATCGCCCTGCTGATCCCGCCGTCGATCGCGGCGATCATCTACGGGGTGGCGGCGAACGTATCGGTGGGTGAGCTGTTCATCGCCGGCATCGGTCCGGGGGTGGCGATCATGTTGATGTTTTCCGTCTACAGCTGGTTCGTCAGCCGCCGCTGGGGGATCGAGCCCGAGGAACGGATCGGCTGGGGTGGCCGGTTGCGGGCAATGAAAGGCGCCATCCTGCCGTTGGGCTTCCCGGTGGTGGTGCTCGGCGGGATCTATTCCGGCCTGTTCAGCCCGACCGAGGCGGCCTCGATGTCGGTGCTCTACGCGCTGATCCTCGAGATGGTGATCTATCGCTCGATCAAGTTTTCCGACCTGCCCGGGATCGCGCTATCCACGGGTCTGATCACCGCGGTGGTGTTCATCCTGGTCGGCGCCGGGCAGGCGTTTTCCTGGGTGATCTCGCTGGCACAGATTCCCTCCGAGGTGCTCGGCCCGATCATCGACCAGGTGGCGTCTAACCCGACCTCCCTCCTGATCCTGATCGCGGTGTCCTACTTCGTCGCCTGCATGTTCGTCGACCCGATCGTGGCGATCTTCGTCCTCACCCCGATCTTCATGCCGGCGATCAATGCCTCCGGCGTCGACCCGGTGCTGGTGGGCACGCTGGTGGTGCTGCAGTCGGCGATCGGCTCGGCCACGCCGCCGTTTGGCTACGATATCTTCACCGCGATGGCGGTGTTCCGGCGGCCCTACTGGGACATCGTCAAGGGCACGCCACCGTTCATCATCATGCTGATCACGATGACGGTGCTCCTGATCTCCTTCCCGCAGATCGCGCTGTTCCTACGCGACCTGGCCTTCCGCTGACGTCAGCCTAGTCGCCGGTCGGCCTCGGCCAGCCGCTCCGGGGTGCCCACGTCCAGCCACTCGCCCCGATGGTGGTGTCCGCAGCCCTGGCCTTTCGCGATGGCCGCGCGCAGCACCGGGCCCAGCGGCCGCTTTCCGGTGGGCAGGGCGGTGAACAGGGTGGAGTCGAAAAGCCCGATGCCCGAATAGGTCAGCCTCGGCCTCGACTCGCCCCCGAGCCGTCCGGTCTCGTCGAGGGTGAAATCCCCGTGCGGGTTGTGTGACGGGTTGTCGACCAGCGCCAGGTGGAACAGGCAGTCGGCATCCAGTTGGCGGGTGGCCAGGCCGGCGTAGTCGATGTCGGAGAGCACGTCGCCGTTGATCAGCAGGAACCGCGGCCCCAACCGCTCGAGCGCCTGGCGAATCCCGCCGGCGGTCTCCAGCGCGTCCTCGGCCCGGTCGCCTTCCACCGAGTACTCGATCGTCAGTCCCCAGTGCTCGCCGTCACCCAGATGCGAACGGATCTGCTTGCCGAGATGGGCCAGGTTGATCACCACGCGCTCGATGCCGGCCGCGGCCAGCCGCTCGAGGTGATGCGCGATCAGCGGCTTGCCGCCCACCTCGATCAGTGGCTTGGGGGTGTGGTCGGTCAACGGGCGCAGCCGTTCGCCGCGGCCGGCAGCCAAAATCATGGCGGTCGTGTCAGCCACGGGCGTTCTCCGGTTCGAGTCCAGCGATCAGCTCGCTCAGCGGAGCGAGGCCCGGCGCGCGGTCGAGTGCCCACTGCAGGTGGCGCCAGGTCAGCGGCAGGTCATCGAGATAGCCGTGCTTGCCGTCGCGGCGACTCAGCCGGGCGAAGATGCCGAGTACCTTCAGATGTCGCTGCACGGCCACCCAGGCAAAGTCCTCGATGAAGTCATTGAGGCTCGCCTCGGTCAGGCCCGCCTCGCGCGCCTGCCGCCAGAAGGCCTCGATCTCGCGCTCGACCCAGTCGACGGGCCAGTCGATATACGAGTCGCGCAGCAGCGAGACCAGGTCGTAGGCCAGGGCCCCGGCCACCGCGTCTTGGAAGTCGATGATCGCCCAGCCCGAGGCGTCGCGCATCAGGTTGCGGCTGTGGTAGTCCCGGTGGACGAACACCGGCGGCATCTCGGCCAGCCGGGTGGCGATCCGGTCACGCAGGTCTTTCCAGCGACGGGCCTGCTCATCCGACCACGTCACGTCCAGGTGGCCGGCCCGGTACCACTCGTCGAACAGCTGCATCTCGGTGATCAGTCGCGGGGCGTCGAAGGCCGGTAGGTCGTCGCGCTCGACCTGGGCCACCGTGATCAACTGCGCGCGGCATGCGGCGAGTGCGGCCGCCCGTTCCGGCTCGTCCACCCCCGCCTGCCAGGAAAACAGCGTGTCGTTGCCCAGATCGTCAAGGAGCAGAAAGCCGCCCTCCAGGTCGCGGGCATGGATATGCGGCACCGGCAGGCCGGCCCGTTCCAGTCGGGCCTGGACGTCGAGAAATGGCGCCACGGGTTCCTTGTCGGGCGGCGAGTCCATGATCACCAGGCTCTCACCGTTGGGCCCCTGTGCCCGCCAGTAGCGCCGGTTGCTGGCATCGCTGGAGGCCGATTGCAATCCACCAAAGTCGGGGGCGTGCCGCTGCAGGAAGGCGCGGGCCGCCTCGAGGCGAGCGTCGCAGGCAGCAATGTCGGTGGCGGTGTCGGTCATGGGCTCGCGGCTCCTGTGGCCCGGGCGGTCGGTGGGCTGTCGCATTGGGGCATGGCTGGGTGGTCGTGCGTCGAGGCGGCGAACGGCGTCGTGCAGAACGCGATCTTTGCGTCGATACTTTGGGAACCTCTGGGAGGCGAATTCTACCTGTCTGATGCCCTCATCGGCATTCGCCTTCCCGGTCCGTCTGTTAGCCGAGGTCTGTCATGCGTCACCGTATCCGATCCCCCCACGAGCCGCGCGAATGGGAAGTCACCGATCCGACACTGGCCACTGATCGCCACGCGCGGCGCACCTTTCTTCGCTCGATGGTCGGCGCCGGCGCGGCGTTGGCGCTGCCCGGCTGTGGTCGCGCCGACGAGGGCAAGCCCCTGTCTGAGCAGCTCACCGAAAAGGAGGCAATCGCCGGGTACAACAACTACTACGAGCTCGGTACCGGCAAGACCGATCCGTCGCGCAATGCCGATGCGCTGGCTGCCTTGATCGACCGCCTTTCGCCGTGGGAGTTCGAGGTCGACGGCGAAGTGGCCCGCCCGGGGCGGTTCAGCCTCGACGACCTGACCGCGCTAGCTTCGCCCGTGGAGCGCATCTACCGGATGCGTTGCGTCGAAGGCTGGTCGATGGTGATCCCCTGGGAGGGCGTACCGCTCAAGGCGCTGCTCGATCGGGTCGAGCCGACCGCCGATGCCCGTTTCGTTCGCTTCGAGACCGTCTATCGACCCGAGCATCCGCTGCCCGGCCAGACCCGCTCGGTCCTCGAGTGGCCCTACGTGGAAGGGCTGCGGCTGGACGAGGCGATGCATCCGCTGACGCTCTTGGCGACTGGACTCTACGGTGAATCGCTCACGCCGCAGAACGGCGCGCCGGTGCGGCTGGTCGTGCCGTGGAAATACGGCTTCAAGGGCGGCAAGTCGCTGGTGCGCATCAGCCTGGTGCGCGAACAGCCCACCTCGAGCTGGACGGCCGTGGCCCCCCGCGAATACGGCTTTTACGCCAACGTGAACCCCAACGTCGACCATCCGCGCTGGTCGCAGGCTGACGAACGCCGCATTGGCGAATGGGGGCGCCGCGACACCCTGATGTTCAACGGTTATGCCGAGGAGGTTGCGCAGCTCTACCAGGGCATGGACCTCAAGAAGCACTACTGATGGCAGCGCGCCGACCCTGGCTGGCCAATCGCCCAGCCTGGTGGTTGATCTTCCTCGCCCAATTGGCGCCGTTGATCTACCTCGCCTGGGCTATTCCCACCCATCAGCTCGGCTACGAGCCGGTGGTCGACAGCCTGCGGTTTCTGGGCGACACCGCGCTCTACCTGCTGCTGATCGGCCTGGCGGTCACCCCGGTCCAGCGTCTGTGGCCGCGGGCCGGGCTGATCGACTACCGGCGCATGGCGGGGTTGTACGCCTTCTTCTACGCGAGCCTGCACATCCTGCTCTGGGTGATCATCGATCGCCAACTCGATCTGGCCGCGATCTGGGAAGACGTGGTCGAGCGCGAGCACATCACCTTCGGCGCGATCGCGTTCCTGCTGCTGGTGCCGCTGGCGATCACCTCGTCGCGCGGCTGGATGCGACGGCTGGGGCGCCGCTGGAAGATGCTTCACCGGCTGGTCTACCCGGCCACGGCCCTGGTCGTGCTGCATTACTTCCTGTCGGTGAAATTCGACACGCGCACGCCCATCATTCTCGCCGTCTTGTTGCTGTTGCTGTTCCTGGCGCGCCCCATCACCCGATGGCTGGCGGAGAGAGGCCGGCGCTCGGATTGAGTCCTAGAAAGCCGTTATGTCAGGGAATGCCCTTATGCCAATATAAGGGTTTGTGTTGATACGGTTCACAGGCTTCGGAGGCACGGCATGAAATTGACGGTCATCGGTGCGGGCTTCGGCGGTTTGTCGGCGATTCGTCGTCTGCGACGGTTGCGCCCACAGGCGGAAATCACCCTGATCGCACCCGAGCCCACCTTCCAGTACTACCCCAGCCTGATCTGGGTGCCCGCCGGGTTGCGTCGCCGCGAGGACATCCTGTTCGATATCCGCCCGCTGCTCGAGCGTCTGGACGTGCGCTTTCACGCCGGTCGGGTCACCGGGGTCAGCGACGATGGCCGACGGGTGATCACCGACAAGGGCGAGGTCGAGAACGATGGGCTGATCGTCGCCAGCGGTGGTCGATTCATCAAGAAACTGCCCGGCATCGAGCACGCGATCACGCTCTGCGAGGGCATCGATGCCGCCGAGGCGATCCACGACCGCCTCGGCGAGATGCAGGGCGGCACCATCGCCATCGGCTTTGGTGGCAATCCCAAGGAGCCGGCGGCGGTGCGCGGCGGACCGATGTTCGAGTTGCTGTTCGGCATCGATCGCTTGTTGCGCCAGCAGGGACGGCGCGAGCAGTTCAAGCTGGTGTTCTTCAACCCGTCGCCGCGACCGGGCAACCGCCTGGGCGAGTCGGCGGTCGACCGGCTGCTCGACCGGATGCACAAGTTCGATATCGAGACACACCTCGGCGCCAAGCCACAGCGCTTCGAGGCCGACCGCGTGATCACCGAAAAGGGCGAGTTCGCGGCCGACCTGATCCTGTTCATGCCGGGGATGACTGGGCCGGCCTGGCTCGAGAACGCCCCGTTCCCGACCTCGCCGGGCGGCATGATCGAGGCCGACGAGCACGCGCGGGTCAAGGGGGCGGACAAGGTCTACGTTGCCGGGGATTCCGGCAGTTACCCCGCCCCCGACTGGGCGCCCAAGCAGGCGCACATGGCCGATCTGCAGGCGGTGGCGGCGGCCGAGAACCTGGTCGCCGAGCTTGACGGCCAGCCCGCCGATCGCACCTTCAAGTGGGAACTGGTCTGCGTGATGGACATGCTCGACCGGGCGACGCTGGTGTTTCGCAACGACAAGCGCCAGTTCGTCACCCCGCCATGCCGTCTGCTGCACTGGGCCAAGCGCCTGTTCGAGTGGTGGTACCTGCGTGATCTACGTCGCTAAAGGGGCGAACCAGCCGGCAGGCCAGAGGCATTGGCCAGAAGCCTTAGCGATTCGTGCAGGGCTTTCTGGATAATCGTTCGCGGCGGACGGGCGCAGACGGCGGGTCGGGTTTTGCGCTAGGCTTGCTGCCGTCTTTTTTCGGGCCGCGTGTCGGCCGAGCCACGTCAACGGGTGTGCCGAGTTGTCTTTGATCCGTCTTTTCTTCCAAATGCTGTTCCTGCGGGCCGGCCCCGAGGACATGCCTGCCGGCCAGCAGCCCCTGCTGATCGCGGTGGGCTTTTACGTCGTGGTCGGGGTGTTACTGGACCTGGCCGTTGCCAGCGATAGCGGGCTGGGTGGTGGCCTGGGTTCGGGGCTGATGCTGCTCGCCGCCGACGCCCTGGTGCTGGTCGTCTATTCGGCCGGGCTGACGCTACTGCGCAATCATCGCGAGCGCATCCCGCAGATGCTCACGGCCCTGTTCGGCGCGACGGCGATGCTGGGCCTGGTGGCCTGGCCGCTGGTCGCGCTGCAGCCGACCGGCGCCGAGGCGGCGAACATCGACAGCCAGCTGGGCCTTTGGTCGGTGATGATGATCGCGCTGTTCGCCTGGAACCTGGTGGTGCTGGGCCAGATCTATCGCCGCACGCTCGATTTCGGCGCGGCGATCGGCGTGCTCACTGCGCTGGGCTACTTCATCCTCAGCTCGCTGATCTACATGACGCTGGCGGTGCAACTGCTCCCCGGCGAGACGGGACTGCCGACATGACCGCTGCCAGTCAGAAACTGCACATCCTCGGCATCGCCGGCACCTTCATGGGCTCGCTGGCATTGCTGGCCCGGGAGATGGGCTACGAGGTCTCCGGCCGTGACCACGCCATCTACCCGCCGATGAGCGACCAACTTGCCACCGCGGGCATCGCGGTGGAGACCGACATGGAGGCCCCCTTGCCGTCGGATGCCGAGATCATCGTCGGCAACGTGATGCGCCGCGACATGCCGGTGATCGACCAACTCCTCAGTGGCTTCTACCGCTTTCGTTCCGGGCCGCAATGGCTGGGCGAGGAAGTGCTCTCCCAGCGATTCGTGCTGGCCGTCTCCGGCACCCACGGCAAGACCACCACCAGCTCGATGGTCGCGCACATCCTCGAGGCGGTCGGTATGGCCCCCGGGTTTCTGATCGGCGGGGTGCCGGGGGGCTTCGGCGTCAGCGCTCGCCTGGGCGAGACGCCCTTTTTCGTCATCGAGGCCGACGAGTACGACACGGCCTTTTTCGACAAACGCTCGAAGTTCCTGCACTACCGGCCGCGTGGCCTGGTGATCAACAACCTCGAGTTCGATCACGCCGACATCTTCGACGACTTGGCCGCGATCGAGCGACAGTTTGCCCACCTGCTGCGATTGGTCCCGGGGCAGGGCAAGGTCATCGCCCCGCTCGACGAGCCGGCGATCGACCGCGTGCTGGCCGCAGGGGTCTGGTCGCCGGTCGAACGACTGGCCGAGCAGTCAGCGCCGGGTGCCGACTGGTGGCAGGACGGGGGCGAGCTGTTCTGCGCGGGCGAGTCGGTCGGCTCCTTTCCCGCCTCCATCCAGGGCGCGCACAACCGCCGCAACGCGATGGCCGCCGTGGCGCTGGCCCGGTTTGCCGGGGTACCGGCCGCCGAGGGGCTGGCGGCACTGGCGGACTTCGGCGGTGTCGCGCGACGCCTCGAGCTCAAGGGCGTGGCCGGCGGGGTGCGCGTGATCGACGATTTCGCCCACCACCCGACCGCCATCGAGGCGACGCTCGCCGCGGTGCGCGAGCAGATGCCGGCCAGGGGGCGACTGGTAGCGGTGCTCGATCCGCGGTCGAACACCATGCGCGCCGGCGTGCATGCCGCCCGGCTGGCCGGTGCCCTGTCGGCCGCCGATCGGGTGTTCGTGCATGCGCCGGGCGATCTCGCCTTTGACCCGGCCACCGTGCTCGCCGATCTGGGCGAACGGCTGGTCGTGGCTGCGTCGGTCGAGCAGCTGCTGGAGACGGTGCAGGCCGCCTGCCAAGACGGTGACTGGGTGGTCTCGATGAGCAACGGCGGCTTCGGCGGTTTTCCGGCCCGGCTGGTCGACGCGCTGCGCGAGGTGACGGCATGAGGCGTCGCGTTGATACCGAGCACGTCGTGCTGGCGATGACCGGGGCCTCCGGTCTGCCCTACGCGCTGCGCCTGCTCGAATGCCTGATCGCCGCGAATTGCCGGGTGAGTCTGATTGCCTCGAAGGCGGCCCACGCGGTGGCCGCCCTGGAGCTCGACGAGCCGTTTCCGGCCCGTCACGATGCGCTGGCCGCCGAGCTGGGCGGGCGGTATGGCGCCGCCGAGGGGCAAGTCAGAGGCTTCGCCCGCCAAGACTGGACCGCGCCGTTCGCCTCCGGCTCCAACCCGCCGGATGCGATGGTGGTCTGCCCCTGCACCACCGGCACGCTCGGGGCGATCGCCAACGGCCTGTCGGATTCCCTGATCGAGCGCACCGCCGATGTCTGTCTCAAGGAGCGCCGCGATCTGGTGATCGTGCCGCGCGAAGCGCCCCTGACCGCGATCGCGCTCTCGCAGATGACGCGGCTGGCCGAGCTGGGCGCGGTGATCCTGCCGCCGTCGCCGGCCTTCTATCATCGCCCGCAGACGATCCAGGACCTGATCGATTTCACCGTCGCCCGCATCCTCGACCAGATCGACGTGACCCACGACCTGCATGCCCGCTGGGGCGAGCGGGGTGGGCGCTAGGGACGGTCTCGCCCTGTTCGCGCCGCGGACGGTGCCGTTCCCTGCCGGCCAGTTGCCGCGGCGGCTGCTGGGCGTGCGGGTTGTCGGGAAAGACCCGCTTTCGCGTCATCGAGCACGCCCCGAGGCCCGCGACGTCGTCCGTGCTTGGGTTGAATTCCTTGAGGATGCCCCTATCTCGGGCGATTCGATCCCGGCCGATCGTGGTCGGCAACGGATCGAAGCCTGGCTCGGCTGGATGCCGCCATGGTTGCCGAGGCCGGTGATGAACCGCGCCTGATGCGGCCGTGCCATCGAGTGGCCGAACGGCTGGCGCTGGATCGGGTCGCACGACCGCCCCCGCTCGGCGACGCGAGTCAAAGGGGATGGCCGACGGCCTGTTTCGATCGCCGAGCCGATGATGGCCGGCGGTGGCCTCGAGCAACGAGTTTTCGTGACCCGGTGGATCCGGGTCGACATGTGGCCGGCCCGTGGGCCGGCATGATCCAAAGGTGTCTTTATGACCGTTCAAACCGCGACCGCGGACAACCTCGAAGGCCTTCTCAAGGACAACGACATCCTGCTGCTGGATTTCTGGGCGCCCTGGTGCGGTCCATGCAAATCCTTCGGGCCGATCTTCGAGCAGGCCGCCGAGGCCAACCCCGAGGTGGGTTTCGCCAAGGTCAACACCGAGGAAGAGCAGGCAATCGCCGGTCATTTCCAGATCCGCTCGATCCCGACGCTGATGGTGTTCCGCGAGCAGATCCTGCTGTTCAACCAGGCCGGCGCCCTGCCGCGCAATGCCCTCGACGAGCTGATCACCAAGGTCAAGGACCTCGACATGGACGAGGTGCGTGCCGAGGTCGAGAAGGCCGAAGCGGAGTCCAAGGAGCAGTGATCCGGACGGTTGACCGGGGCGCGGCAGGGTCTGGCCGGTGATCTCGGTCATCCTGCAGATGGCCGGCACCATCGCGCTGGGCCACATCTGGCGCTACCTGCCCCTGGGCGGGTGGACGGCCGACCGGGCGCGCGGGGCACTGACCTCGTCGGTGTACTACCTGTTCCTGCCGGCGTTGGTGTTGTCGGTGCTGTGGCGTGCGCCGCTGGGCGTGGATACCCTGCGGATCGCCGGGACGGCCGCCGTGGCGGTGATCGGCTCGCTGGCGTTGATGTACGCCGTCGGGCGGCTGATGCCGTTGAGCCGGGCGCAGTTTGGGGCGCTGCTGCTGGCGGCGAGCTTCCCCAACGCGACCTACATGGGCCTGCCGCTGCTGGGCAGCCTGTTCGGCGATGCCGGGCAGGCGGTCGCCATCCAGTACGACCTGTTCGCCTGCACGCCGTTGCTGCTCTCGGTGGGGATTCTCCTTGCCGCGCATTACGGCGACAGCGAGGAGCAGGTCCACCCGCTCAAGACCCTGCTCAAGGTGCCGCCGCTGTGGGCGGCGGTCGCCGGGGCGGGGCTGAACCTGCTCGGTGTGCCGCAGCCCGACTGGGCGGCCGAGTGGCTCGATCGTATCGGCGCGGCCGTGGTGCCGATCATGCTGGTCGCGCTGGGCATGAGCCTGCGGTTGGAGACATTGACCGGGCGGCAGCTGCTGACCGTCAGTCCGGCGATCGCGATCCAGTTGCTGTGGATGCCCTTGATCGCGCTGGGCTTCGCGCTGGCGGTCGGCACCAGCGGCCAGACGCTCACGGCCGTGGTGCTGGAGGGGGCGATGCCGGTAATGGTGCTGGGGCTGGTGCTCTGCGACCGCTTCGGTCTGGACACGGGGCTCTACGCCACCACGGCGAGCGCCTCGACCCTGCTTGCCCTGCTGACGCTGCCGTTCTGGCATGGCGTGGCAATCTGAATCGGGAACCCTCTGCGGCATCACGATCGCGCAGAGGGTTCCTAACGGAGGAATGACGAGACATGAGTGAAGAACGACTGCAAGACGGGCAACAGGGCACCGGTCACCCGGTGGAAAAGGATCGCGTGGTGCGCGTGTTTCACCTGATGCGCGATGACGATGGCGCGGTTCTCGCCGACACGCGCGTTGACGGCTTCGAGTACATCCACGGTCACGGCAACCTGATTGCGGGGCTGGAGGCCGCGCTCGAGGGCCACGTCGAGGGAGACGAGATCGAGGTGACCGTCGAGCCGGAACAGGCCTACGGCCTGCACGACATCGAGGGCGTGATCGAGGTGCCGCGTGAACGCATCGAGGCGCAGGCGGAGCTCGCGCCGGGGAACATGGTCGAGGCCCACGGGCCCGAGGGTCGCATCGAGATGCTGATCCTCGAGGTCGGCCACCAGACCGTGAAGGTCGACCTCAACCACCCCCTGGCCGGCTTTCGTCTGCACTTTGTCGCCCGGGTTGGCCTAGTGCGCGAGGCGCATCCCGACGAGGTCAAGCACGGTCGCGTCCATCCGGGCGGTCACCACCTGATGACCAGTGATTCGTCGGTGCCCGACCTGCCGGGCCAGGAATCGGGCCAGGACAAGGGGCAGGGGGCCTGATGAACCAGTCCGCTGCCACCGCGACCGACGCCCGAGTTGAACCGTTCTACCGCATCGAGTTTCCCGGCTATCACAGCCGTTATCTCGACGTGACCTTGCGGTTGCCTCCATCGACCGCCGGTTATCGGCTCAGTCTGCCGGCGTGGATCCCGGGGAGCTACCTGGTGCGTGATTTCGCCCGCCACCTGGTGGGCAAGCATGCCGAGGACGCCCGCGGTCGACGGGTGGCGATCACCCCGGTCGACCAGCAGACCTGGGATCTGGCTGCCCATGACGAGCCGGTCGCCGTCCACTACCGTGTCTACTGTGCCGACTTCTCGGTGCGTAGCGCGCACGTGGATTCGAGTCACGTCTTCTTCAACGGCACCAGTGTCTTCCTGCGGGTGCACGGTGCCGAGCAGGCGCGCCACGAGGTGGTGATCGACGGCCACGAGCTGCCCGACGAGTGGCGCGTGGCGACCACCCTGCCGGCGATCGCCGTCGACGAACGGGGCTTCGGCGACTTCGCCGCCGCTGGCTACGAAGCCCTGATCGACCACCCGGTGGAGATCGCCGATTTCGTCGAGCGCCAGTTCACCGCCGGGGGCGTGCTGCATCGCATGGTGTTCACCAATGCCCTGCCCGAGACCGATTTCGATCGGATCACGGCCGATGTCGCGCGTATCTGCGAGACCGAGATCGAGCTGTTCGACGGCGCGCCCTTCGACGAGTACCTGTTCCTGGTCGCGCTGGACGACTCGGGCTTCGGCGGGCTTGAACACCGCGATTCGACCGCGCTGATCTTCCCGCGTGCCTACCTGCCCTCGGTGACGGCCGGTGGGGTGAGCAAGGAATACCAGCGTTTCCTGAGCCTGTGCGCCCACGAGTATTTCCACAACTGGAACGTCAAGCGGATTCGTCCGGCGGCGTTCGCCGGTCTGCCGCTCGACCGCCCGGCGTACACGCGTCTGCTGTGGGTGTTCGAGGGCTTTACCAGTTACTTCGACGACTGGCTGGTGCGTCACGCCGGCCTGATCGACGAAACCCAGTACCTCGCCGCCCTGGAGGAGACCATCAACCGCGCCATGCGTGGCAAGGGCTGGTCGCGGCAGACGTTGGAGGAGTCGAGTTTCTATGCCTGGACGCGCTTCTACCAGCAGGACGCCAACGCGGTGAATGCGATCGTCAGTTACTACACCCGCGGGGCGATCGTGGCGTTGATGCTCGATCTGATGCTGCGCGAACGTGGCGCAAGCCTGATGGACGTGATGCGCCGTCTGTGGGAGCACCACGGGGAGTCACCGCTGCTCGAGGGCGAGCAGGTCGAGGCACTGATCGAGGCGGCGATGGGCGAATCGATGGGCGAGTTCTTCGATCGTGCCCTGCGCTCGACCGAGACGCTCGATGTTGCCGGGTTGTTGGCGCGTTTCGGCGTGGCGATGGTACCTCGCGCCGAGCAGGGCGGGCCGGACGTCGGCATTCGCGTCGATGAGCGCGATCCGCAGGCGGCCCGTGTGGCGTTGGTGTTCGAGGACCGCCCGGGCGCGGCCGCGGGGCTCGCGGTCGATGATCGCATTATTGCCATCGACGGCTTTGCCGTGAGCGGCAGTAATTGGGGCGAGCGGGTCGCGCGGCATCGTGCCGGGGATCGACTGGCCCTGCACGTCTTCCGCCAGGGGCGGTTGCTGGAAATGACGCTGACGCTGGCGCCGGAGTGTCTCAACCAGCACCGCCTCGAGCATGCGGCGGGTGACATCCGGACCGAGGCGCGCTTTGCCGACTGGCTGGCGCCTCACCGCGTCACGACGTGATCCTGCGATTCAATCGATCGGCTGGCCGTCCAGCTGGTGGGGCTTGTCGGCATCGGCCCACGTCGGGATCAGGGCGATCTCGACCCGGCGATTGATCGCCCGGCTGGCCTCGCTGTCGTTGGGGGCGATGGGGTTGTTCTCCCCCATGCCGCGGGCCGAGAGGCGGTCGGCGTCGATGCCCTGATCGCGTAGCGACATCAGCACGCTCACCGCCCGTGCTGCCGACAGATCCCAGTTGGAGCGGAACCGCCCCGAGCTGATCGGCACGTCGTCTGTGTAGCCGGTGACCACGATGCGGTCGTCGCTATTGACCAGGTCGTCGGCGATCCGGTTGACCACCGGCTCGAAGGCCCGCTGCATATTGGCGCTGCCCGAGGGGAACGAGGCGTTTTCCTTGATGCGGATGATGACCGTGTCGTCGGTGGTCTCGATCTCGAGATCGCCGGCGGCGATGGCGTCGCTCATGGTCGACCGCAGTTCGGCCGCGCGTTCCTCGAGTTGCTTGCGACGCAGGTCCTCAAGCGCGCGGGCGCTGCTGTCTTCCCCGGTGTTCGCCGTGGGCGGGGCGTCGAGTGCGATCAGCTGGGTTGGCGGCGGTCCCTCGATCGTGCTGTCGGGGTCGGCGGCCCCCGGTGCCAGTTCCACCAAGGACTCCCCCGGGGCGGCCGTGCTGTCGGCGGGGAGACTGCCGAAGGAACTGCGCAGGGTGTCGGCGACCGCCTTGTAGCGCTCGATGTCGACCACCGAGATCGACAGCATCAGCACGAAGAAGGTCAGCAGCAGCGTGACCATGTCGGCGTAGGTGGTCAGCCAGCCGCCGGAACTCCCGACCTTGCGTCGACGACTGCGTGCCATGGCTTAGTCGTCCTCCTGGCGCTCGCGGCTGGGCAGAAAGGTCTCCAGCAGCCCGCGTAGGATGCGCGGATTGATGCCGTCCTGGATGCCTCGAATGCCCTCCAGGATCAGGCGCTGCTCGCGTGATTCCTGGGTGGCACGCATCTGCAGCTTGGTCATGATCGGCAGGGCGATCGCCTGCGCGACCAGCGCGCCGTAGAAGGTGGTGAGGAGGGCGGTGGCCATCGCCGGGCCGATACTCGACGGGTCGTCGAGTGCACTGAGCATCTGCACCAGGCCGACCAGGGTGCCGATCATCCCCATCGCGGGGGCGACATCGTAGATGCTCTTGAACATCTGCACGCCGCCGTCGTGGCGCTCCTCGGAGAGCTCGATGTCGCGGTCGAGGGTGCGCTCGATCACCCCCATCGGCTGGCCGTCGACGATCATGCGCACGCCCTTTTCCATGAACGGGTGGCTGACGTCCTGGTCCTCCAGGGCCAGGGCGCCGTCGTGGCGCGCGACCTGTGCCAACTCCTCGATCTCGTCGATCAGTCCGGTAAGACTGTGTTGCCGATCGACGAAGGCCTGCTTGACCACGCCGAACGACTGGACGAACTGACGGAACGTGATCATTGCCAGGGTGATCGACAGGGTGCCGCCGATCACGATCAGCGCGCCCGGGATGCTGATGAACCCGAGCGGGTACTGTCCCAGGCCGATCGCGAGGATCACGACGGACAGTGCCGCGACGATGCCGATGATGGTTGCTTTGTCCAAGGGGCTCCTCGGTTGGTCGTCCCGTGATCGCAGAATGGTTCGGGATGAAATCGATCGAGTGGGCGCTGATTGTCTGAGCGGACTCATTCCGTCGGCCCGAGCCAGTATAATCGGGCCCGTTGGGCAAAACTTGAGGGTGCCGGCGGTCAATTGCCGCTCTGGTGCCCCTAGACGGCCATACTCTGGCACGCTCCATCCTCCTGCCCGTTTTTTCGCCGGGGCCTCTGATGCAACGCGACGCCGCGCTCGATTTCGACCCGCTCGCCCGGCAGTTGCAGCGCCTGGCCGCGCGCCGGGGCTGGCTGATGGCTGCCGAGGAGCGTGTCGACTCCACCAACGAGCGCGTGCGCGCCCTGGTCGACTCGGCCGATGGCGCCGATCGGATGCCGGCCGTGGTCGTGGCGGCTGAACAGACCGCCGGGGTCGGGCGTCGCGGCGCGCGCTGGCTGAGCACGCCGGGCGATGGCCTGTGGTTTTCATTGGCCGTTGCGGCCGGGGCGGAGTTGCCGGAAGCGTCGCCGGGGCTTGCGCTGGCGGGGCGGCTGGCCGGGGTGCTGCAAGGGCGGGGCGTGCCGGCGACCGTCAAGTGGCCCAACGATCTGTATCTCGAGGGAGGCAAGCTCGGCGGGCTGATGATCGAGCGGCGTCGTCTTCGCGGCACGGTCTGCTGGCTCGCCGGGGTCGGAATTAACTGGCGGCATCCTGTCGGCCCGCTGGATGCGGACTATCGGGCCTCGGCCATCAGCGAGGCGGCTGACGGCCGGCCGGGCGATGCCATCGAGCTGGCGTTGGCCCTGATCGAGGCGGCGGTCACCGTGATGGCGCGCCCCGAGCAGTGGCCGGCCGAGATCGCGCGATTGTCATGCGCGCATCTTGGCTTTGAACGACCGGTGGCGGTGGAGCGCGGCGATGGCGCCTGCGTGACCGGCATCGCCGGGGCGATCTGTCCCGATGGCGCTCTCGAAATCACCCTCTCCGATGGGCGCGTGATTCGGGCGGGTGCGCATGATCGGGTGCGTGTGCTCGCCGAGCACACCGGGCACGACTCATATTGAACGTTCGTTATTTAAGGAAGGCCTGACCTAAGTGAACTGTTACATCGATGCGGGCAATAGTCGGATCAAGGCACATCTTGCCCGTCGCAGCCAGAAGGCCGTCGAGCCGGTCGTCGTCGACTGGCCGGCCGCCAACGAATCCGATCCCGTCGGTGCGTTGGCGACCCGGCTCGAGCCATTGCTGGTCGACGAAAAGGGCCGGTCGCCAAAGCAGGTCGTGCTGGCCTCTGTGGTCGAGCCGCGTCGCCGCGACTGGCTGGAGACCGCGATCGCCGAGATCTGCCCGCAGGCGGAATGCCGCTGGCTCGAGGTGCCCGGCAAGTGCTGCCATGTCCGTGTCGCCTACGAGTCGCCGGCCGGGCTCGGCATCGACCGCTTCTGCGCCATGATCGAGGCCCGTGCCCGGCACGCCGACCGGCCGCTGGCGGTCATCAACGCGGGCACCGCGATTACCCTGGATGTGCTTGCCGCCGACGGGCAGCACCTCGGTGGCCTGATTCTGCCGGGCTGGCGTGCGCAGTTGGAGGCCTTGCGTTCGGCGGCGCCCGCGCTGGGGCCTGCGGTCGAATCGCTGGAACGCACCGATGCGCCCGCCGAACCGCGAGAGGCGAATGCGCCGGTTCCCGAGGCGACACGACGGCTGGGTCTGGCAACTGACACCTTGACGGCGATCGAGTTGGGCCGCCATTGGCTGATTGCCGCCGGCGTGAACCAGATGTTGTCCGTCTGGCAGGAGCGGTTCGCTGACGATGGAGCGCTGCTCGCCGTGATTGCCGGCGGGGATGCCGAACGACTCGTCGACCTGATCGACCCGGCGTTCGAGCGTTGCCTCGAAACCGATCTGGTGCTCTCCGGGGTGGTTCGGCTGGCGCGAGCGCGTCGCTAGCCCTGTGACCATCGGCATGTCGGCGGGCCGAGCGGCTTGGCAAAAGGGCGCTCGTGTGCGTAAAATGCGCGGCCATTGCCGGCTTAGCTCAGTTGGTAGAGCAACCGCCTTGTAAGCGGTAGGTCGTGAGTTCGAGTCCCACAGCCGGCACCAGAAGGAGGACGTTCGCGAGACTGCGGTTTCGCGGGCGTTGGCCGACATCACGATGCGTGCCCTTGCCGTGATGTCCAAGCCGCGGACCGGGTGTTGACAGCCCGGTCCTTTTTGTGAAGAATGGCGCGCTTCCCGGGTGGGGTACCCAAGCGGTCAACGGGAGCAGACTGTAAATCTGCCGGCTCAGCCTTCGCAGGTTCGAATCCTGCCCCCACCACCAGACAAAACGGGTCTCGCGACCGCTCGCGGGGCTCTAATGGTCTGCGGGTGTAGTTCAATGGTAGAACCTCAGCCTTCCAAGCTGATGACGTGGGTTCGATTCCCATCACCCGCTCCAGTCCTGCGATCCGGGTCGTCCGGCCCGGTTCCGGAACGGACCGACGCGACCCTCCAAGAGGTCGCATCTGTTGCTAGAAATTGCGTCGGCGGCCCGTCGTCGACTCATATTTGCTCATGTAGCTCAGTTGGTAGAGCACGTCCTTGGTAAGGACGAGGTCACCGGTTCAAATCCGGTCATGAGCTCCACATTTCCATTTGCTTGTCCCGGTTGGCGGAGGATGCGATGTCTAAGGAAAAGTTCGAACGTAGCAAGCCGCACGTAAACGTCGGCACGATCGGTCACGTTGACCACGGCAAGACCACGCTGACCGCGGCGATCACGCACGTGATGTCCTCCACCTACGGTGGCCAGGGCATGGCGTTCGACCAGATCGACAAGGCGCCGGAAGA
>JAGXGL010000037.1 GCA_024636755.1 Guyparkeria sp.
GAGTCGAGGGTGTCGCGCATGTCCGGGTCGTCGGTGATCGGACGGACCAGGGTCATGGAGCAGGCATCGCGCGGGTCGACGCCCTTGGCGATCAGCTGGCCTGCGTAGACCAGCAGGCGGGTGGAGATGCCTTCGTCCAGGCCGTGGCCCTTGAGATTGCGCGCGCGCTGGGCGATTTCGACCAGCTTGCCGGCGGTGTCGCGGTCGACGCCGGTTTCGTGGACGAGGATCTCGGCCTCGGTCTCCGGGTCCGGGTAGTCGAAGTCCAGTGCGCCGAAACGCTGCTTGGTCGACTGCTTCAGATCCTTCATCAGGTTCTGGTAGCCGGGGTTGTAGGAGATGACGATCTGGAAGTCGGGGTGGGCCTCGACCAGTTCGCCTTTCTTCTCCAGCGGCAGGACGCGACGGTGGTCGGTCAGCGGGTGGATGACGACCGTGGTGTCCTGGCGCGCCTCGACGATCTCGTCGAGGTAGCAGATCGCACCAATGCGGGCGGCCGTGGTCAGCGGGCCGTCCTGCCAGCGGGTGCCGTCCTTGTCGAGCAGGTAGCGACCGACGAGGTCTGAGGCGGTCATGTCCTCGTTACAGGACACGCTGATCAGCGGGCGCTGCAGCTTCCAGGCCATGTACTCGACGAAGCGGGTCTTGCCCGAGCCGGTTGGGCCCTTGAGCATCATCGGCATGCGCGCCTTGTAGGCCGCCTCGTAGAGATTGACCTCGTCGTGGACCGTGCGGTAGTACGGCTCGGTCTTGATGCGGTATTCGTCGGCGTTCGCGTTGCTGTCGCTGGTGCCGTTCTGGGGGGATTGATCAAACAGCATGTTGCACTCTCGTATTCTGGTTGGATGTCTGGGTCGGGGCGACGACCGCCATGTGGCCCGGCGTGATCAGCCCTTGAACTTCACCAGGCGGCTGACCTGGATGTCGGAGATGAAGACCACGCCGCTGTGCTTGTTGAAGAAGGGCGTGAAGCCTTCCAGGATCGGCTCGACGAGTTCTTCGGGTACCGCGGCAATGATCATGATCAGCACCTCGTCCTCGTTGAACATCAGGTGGCCTTCGTGAAAGCCCTGGCTGCCCTTGCCGGAGAGGTTGCCGATGATGGTGTAGCCCTTCACGCCGGCGCGATCAAGTAGGTCGGTGGCGAAGGCCTGGTGCTCGCCCTCGAGGATGATCTCGAGCTTCTTCAACGGTTTGAGGTTCAGGTTGTTCATGCAGGGATCTCCTCCGCAGCAGGTTGATCGGTCGCGTCTTGCTCGGCGGTGGGCAGGGCCTCCTGCCGCCACTCGCCGTCGACGAATCGGTGCAGTCGGCCGGTCTCGGGATCGAGGATCACCGCCAGTACCCAGCCGTTCTTCACCAGGCTCTTGACGCCGGAGACGCCGTCGATCGCCGCGCGGGCGTGTTCGAACGGCGCTTCGATGACCGTGAGCAGGCGTATGGGGTCATGGTACGGCAGGCCATCATAGAGCACCGTCTGCGAGGGCAGGCCGGTGCGCAGGTCGGAGAGGTTGCCGGTGACCACGCCGAGACGGCAGGCGACGTTGTGATAGGCCTTGCTGCCGCTGCCGTAGTGCTCGTTGTCGACCGCCGAGAAGTAGTGTTCCATGTTGATCCACTGGCCGACGACCAGCGGGCCGGTGAGGATGTTCTCGAGCAGTCGACCCTTGGGGTCGACGCGGTAGTCGTAGGACTGCAGGAAGGTGCGGCCTTCCAGATCGGTCGCCTCGGTCAGGTGACGCCGCCCGATGATAAAGCCGGCGTTGCGCGCCAGGCCCCACTCGGGGCGCACCTGGGTCCAGTCGACCGTGTTGCGCTTGGCCTTGCGGGCCGCCTTGACTGCATCGAGTTCCGGCTCGCCGTCCGGCTCCAGGGTCTGCAGGCGTTCGGTGGCGGTGCGGCGCATGCCTGCGCGCAGGCCGTTGCGCAGTCGTTCGAGGTAGACGAGATGACTGGCCGGCAGCAGGTCGAGATCGTGCAGCTTGACCTCGTCGGAGGTGGTGTTGTGCATCGCCGGCAGGAACCAGGCATCGTCGGGGATATCGATGCCTTCGGTGCGCAAGCGGCGGCGAATCTCCGGCTTGTTGCCCATGTGCGCCAGTACCCGTGCGCTGACCAGCCCGTGACTGCCGCCACAGGCGCCGCAGTCCAGCGCGGACTCGTAGGGGTTATTGTCCGACTGGCTGCCGTGGCCGGTGAGGATGATGAAACGCGAGAACTGCTCGGTCAGGCCGATCGAGCGCAGGGCCTGGGCGACGAAGAAGGTCTGCTCGTCGAGCGAGAAGCCGATCCGGCCCAGGCGCTCGAGCTGCATCTGCGCGTAGGAGCGGTTGATGCGGTAGTCGGTCTGCAGCGTCTTGATGAACTTCGATTCGGCGCTCTCGCTCAGGGCGAAATCGCGGGCGAAGCTCGTCTGGCCGACGTGTTTTTCCATCGCCGCCTCGCGCAGTTCGCGAATGGTCGAGTCGGTGATCGCCTCGCGCTCGATGCCGAACTCGTGGTGGATCGCCTTGACGATGATCACGCGCTGCAGGGCACGGACCACCGAGTCGGCCTGCTCGCGGGTGAGCTTGTCGACCATCAGGCGGGTCGAGGGCTTGTCCGCCTCGATCTTGTTTCGCCAGCGGTTGTAGGCCGCCGGGGCGATGGTCTTGCCGATCATGTCGAAGCCGAACAGCAGACCGATCGCCTCGACGGTGAAGTAGGGCGAGAGGACCGAGTGCTTGAGATCGTGCAGCACGTGCTCGGCCGAGGAGTACAGGTCGGTATCGAGCTTCTCCGCGCCGGTGGTCACCTCGAGCACGAGGTTCTTGGGCGTGAGCAGGACCGGGCAGAGGTGATCTTCGCTGCCCTTGCCCAGCGCGATGAAGCTGACCGGCACGCCGAAGAAACCGGCGATGCCGTAGGTCTGGTAGTCGCCGATGGTCTCGAGCTGACGGCGGATGCGTTCGGAGCGCACGTCGATGCAGAACAGCATCTGGGCGAACGGGCGCTTCTCGCGCGGTTCGGCGGCCGTCAGACGCAATTTGCCCAGCATCGAGCGGCGATAGGTCGCCTCCATGGCCTCCAGCCACACCATGCCCTCGCGCTTCTCGAAGGCGGCCAGCTCGTCGAGCACCTCGACCAGTCGATCGTGATCCAGGTCGCGGAAGGTCTCCGGCGCACCGGCCAGCTCGGCCAGTTCGTCAAGGGCACGGGCCTGTCGCTCGCCCTCGGCACGGCGCTTGGTCGGCAGGTAGCGGGTGAGCAGGCTGGCGACCTCGGCGGGCTTGCCGCGCGCGACCACGTCCTCGACCGCCTCGGCGTGGGCCGGCAGTACCCCGCCGGTGAACAGTTCGTGGCGCAGGTAGCACTCGGCCGGGCGCTCGGTGATCAGTGCCTCGAGCGCCTCGCGGTTGCCCGGCATCTTGCGCCGGCGGGCGTGCTCGCGGATCAAGGAGAGGGCCAGCACCAGCCGGATGGCGAGAAAATCGACCAGGTCGGCCGGGTATTCCTTGGCCCAGTGGTAACGGTTGGCGGTCGAGCGCCAGCGGATGAATCCCGCCCAGCCGTGCATATGGGTCAGTTCGCGGACGATCAGATCCTGCCAGACGTCTTCCGGGATGCCCAGCTCATCGAGGATGTAGGCGATGATCCCCTCGGGGGTTTCGCTCTGCACCAGGATCTTCTGGATATGCAGCCCGCGCAGGAACAGGCGCAGGTTGCGGCGCGCCAATGCGCTCCAGGCGGTGAACAGGCCCTGCTCGCGCCCCGGCATCTGCCAGGCCGATTGGCCCTCGTCGAAGAAATCGAGGCAGGTCTTGATCAAGAGTTCGTCGAGCGTCTCGCCGATGCGGGTGCCGTACAGGAGATCCAGTGCCTCGTAGAAGGGACGTTCGGCCGGGAAGCAGCCGCGCAGGCGTTCGGCCAACGTCTCGACATTCATCGACGCCGGCTCGTCGGCACGGTCGTGCAGGGCGGCGGCAACATCGTCGAGATCGGCGACCGTGCGCTTGGTGATCACCGGATCACGTCGCTCGGTCAACAGCGTGCAGAGCAGATCCTGCCCGCCGATCGCCTGCAGGGCCGGGCGCTCTTCGAGCGCGGCGGCCACGCTGGCCTCGAGGGTATCGCGGTCGACGCGGCCCTCGTTGAACAGGCGCTGGTAGTCGGCGCGCGGCAGGAAGCCTCGGCCGTGGAACAACTCTTCGCCACGCTCGACCGCCTCGGGGAAGGGCAGGTCCTCCAACCCGTGCAACGGGTTGTGGTGGATGAAGGTGCGCATCGGCCAGAAATTGGGGATTGGCTCGGCGGCCATGTGCACCATCGAGCGGATCTTCAGACCACGTCCGAGGGAAAGGGTCATACAGCACCTCCTGTCCAGATCAGGCCGGCGGCCACCATCACCACGACCAGGCCGGCGACCAGCCACGTGGTAGAGCGGGGCAGGTCGTCGGCGATCGGGCCGCTACGCGGGCCAAATATCGTGCCTTGCAGCAAACGCGCACCGGCCCAGCTCCATAACAGCCAGGTCAGCAGGATGCCGATGGCGACTCCGAGCGTGGCGCCACTGAGCACGGCCAGCAGGGCGAAGAAGCCCGGGAACAACGGCAGGGCCATCGCCGCGAGGGTGACCACGGCGATCACGCCGGACAGGCGCGGCAGGTCGCGCGCCAGGCCACCGCGCAGGCCGGTGTAGGCCGCTTCCAGCCGACGGGCCAGCGCATCGCGCACCAGCAGCATCAGGACCGGTGCGACCGTCATGGCCAGCGTGAAGGCGATCAGGTCGGACCCGGATGGCCCCTGCATGACGAACAGCCACACCAGCGGCCAGGCGGAACTGGCCAGCATGGCGGCCCAGCGGCCGACCTCGCGCACGGTGAGCATCCGGAAGGCGTAGAAGATCGCGCTTAAGGTCGCCCAGGTCGCCAGCACCGTGCCGGCCGGGGCGAGATCGCCCCACAGGATCAGGGCGACGCCGATCTGCGGCCAGACGATGAACAGTGCCAGACGCGCAAACGGGTTGGTGGTGCCGGCGGCCAGCCGATTGAACACGAGGCTGGCCGGGAACAGCGGCAGGAAGAACGCCGCGAGGATGATCAGCAGACCGGACATATCAACTCCACTTCAACCAGACGTTCAGGCGCTTGGAGAAATCAAGCAGGGTGACCGTCATGCGGTCGTAGACATCGGCGACGTAGAACTCGCGCGAGAACAGCGAATACAGCGTCAGCCGGGCGTTGCCGTGCCCCTCGTCGACCCGTTGACGGCGCACGTTGGTGAGATACGCGCCCATCCAGCCGAGCACCACGATCAGCGCCAGCAGGATCACCAGCATGTCGAAGGTGACCGCATCGATCCCCGCCGCGCTGTAGAGCGAATCGCGGAAGGCGGCATCCGGATAGAGGAAGGTCTCGAAGCTGTGGCCGACGAAGCTGTAACCCACCACGATCAGCGCGAACGAGAGGATGATCAGCGCCATCATCCGCACCGGGTTCTCCGAATCCAGGCGGTGGGTGGCGAACAACACCTGCACACCGGTGATCCAGCCGAAGAACAGCAGCACGATCGCGCCCTGTTTCTGGAAGAAGTCCTCGGCGACCCAGGCGTGGGCCATCACCAGGATGACCAGCGGCACGATCAGCGTCACCGCGCCGATGATCAGCCAGGGCAGACGGGCCGGGGCGGACTTGCGCTCGACCAGGAAGTCGTAGAGCGGGTCGTTGGGCACGCCGTCGTGCTTGCGCGCCGCGCCGATGACGTTACCCGCGCCCAGGAACATGGTGCCCTTGAACAGGCCGTGGGCGATCAGGTGGAAGATCGCAAGGGCGAAGGCGCCCGCGCCGGTCTCCATGATCATGAAGCCCATCTGGCCCATGGTCGAATAACCCAAGGATTTCTTGATGTCGTTCTGCGTGAGCATCAGCACCGAGCCGATCAGCGCCGTGACCAGGCCCACGACGAACAGCAGGTGCAGGATCTCGCCGCTGTGGACGAACACCGGCGCGAAGCGGTTGATGATGATGCCGCCGGCATTGACGATGCCCGCGTGCATCAGCGCCGAGACCGGCGTCGGGCCTTCCATGGTGTAGGGCAGCCAGGTGTGAAACGGGAACTGGGCGGACTTGGCGAACGCCGACAGCGCGACCAGGAACGCCACGGTGCCGGTCACCGGCAGGTTCATGAACGTGCGCACATCGGGCGACTCGGCGATACGCTCGAACAGGGTGGGGAAGTCGAGCACGCCGTAGGCCTGGAACAGGATCACGGCGGCGAGCACCAGCGGCAGGTCACCCAGCCGGTAGGTGATGAACGTCCAGAAGGCGTACCGCTGCGCGTTGGGCGGCTCGGTGTTGTGGGCGAGCAGGAAGTAGAGCACCACGCCGATCAGGTGCCAGGCGATCAGCAGGGTGATCAGGTCGCCGGCCATGACCATCAGCAGGATCGAGCCGGTCATCAGGTCGAGCAGCATGAAAAAGCGCCCGTAGCCCGGTTCCTCGATCATGTAGCGGATCGAGTAGATGTGGACCACGAGACTGATGCCGGAGACCACCAGCGCCATGATCGCGCTCAGCGGGTCGAGCTGCAGGCTGCCCCAGCCGTTGGCCAGGCCCATCCATTGCGGCCCGGTATCCCCGGCGATGTAGGCGGTCAACTGGAAGGCGGCGATCACCACCACGAGGAGGTTGATGCCGACACTCAGTCGTGCCACCCGCTTGCCCATCCGGCCACCCAGCAGGTGCACCAGCAGCGCTGCGAGGAAGGGCAGCAGGGGTATCAGCCATTGCAGTTCGATCATCGTCTCACCCTTTACGGTACCGCCGGCTGGTGGCCGGGCCGTTCATTCCCGATTGTTGTTATGCCCCCGACCCGTGAGCGGCAGGATGAGCCAGACAGGGGGCGGGTCGAGGGCGCGGCACCATGCCGCGTCGTTCATCGTTGCGTGCGCTACTTGGTCATCGACAGGTACAGCGCCGGCAGTTTCTCCGGCAGGCGCGAGACGTGGTCGAGCACCATGAAGTTCTTGGGCCCGAACACGCGCGAGACGTACTCGTCGGCCTGCGGGTCGAGGGTCACGCAGAAGGTCTCGACCCCCTGGCGGTGCAGTTCCTCGACCGCCTTCTTGGTGTCGTGACGCAGGTACTGCGGATCGCGCACGTCGTTGTCCGAGGGCTCGCCGTCGCTGAGCAGCAGCACGAGCTTGCGTTGGCTGGGACGCTGGCGCATCACGGCACCGGCGTGACGCAGGGCCGCGCCCATGCGGGTCGACAACTGCCCGGTCATGCCGGCCAGGCGCGCCTTGGCCTTGTCGCCGTAGGGCTCGCCGAAGTCCTTGAAGCGGTAATACTCGACGTCGTGGCGGCCGTTGGAATCAAAACCGTGGATGGCGAACGGATCGCCCACCCGGTTGATCGCATCGGCCAGCAGGGTGGCCGCCTCGCGGGCCAGATCGAGCACGGTGGTCTCCTCGTCGCCGCGGCCAATCGCGTCGTTGGTCGACTCGGACAGGTCGATCAGCAGCATCACCGACAGGTCGCGGACCTGCAGGCGGGTGCGGATGCCGATGCGCGGATCGGGCGTCTGGCCCATGCGGATGTCGATCATCGCGTTGACCGCCGCATTCAGATCGATCTGGTCGCCGTCCTCGACCTTCTTCTCGCGCACCACGCCCTGCGGCTGGATGCCCTCGATCAGGTACTTCAGGCGCCGGACCAGCGGCTTGTGGCGCTCTAGGATCGCGTCGATCGACTCGGGATCGCCGTCAACCGGGCGCTTCTCGTTGATGGTGGTCCAATACGGGCGCTCGAGCTGCGACATGTAGTCCCACTCGGAGTAGTGCACCGGCGAGGCCGTGCGGTCCTCGGCAAAAAGGTCGGAGTACTTGCGACCGTGATTGTCGTAGAGCTCGGTGCCCAGCACCCAGACCTCGTCGGCATCCTCGGCGGAGATGTTCTCGATGTCGAGTGAGTTGAGCATCTCCAACAGGGAGACATAGCGACGCTTGTCGTCGATATTGCCTTCACGCTTGATGTCCATTGCCGACTCGGGCTTGTCGAACAAGAAGCGGTTGTCGTCGCGGTAGGGGATGCTGGGCACGTCCTGACTGGGGCTGAAGTGCAGACCCAGTTGCTCGACCCGATCGGCCAGCGCCAGGCCGGCCTGGCGGACGCGTTCGTAGTCCTCGAGGTCCTCGCGGATCGAGGTCACCGCTTCGCGGGCCTGGGCGATCAAGGGATGATCGTCGGCGTAGTTCGGGTCGAGCAGGGCGAGTGCCAATCGGTCGAGCAGCGGGCCGACTCGCTCGGGATCGGTTTCCTCGTGGCGATTGACCGAGATCCGCGCGATGCGCGTCCACAGCGGGGCCAGTCCGGGGAAATCCTTGCCGGCCAGGGTTTCCACGCGCGCGTCTTCCATCAGACCGATGAAGGTCTGCTGGAGCTTGGAGGCGTCTTCGGACTCGGTATCGAAGTCCGAGTAGATCATGTGCGCGGCGGCGTGGGCGGCCGAGGCACGGTAGAGATTGACGCCGTCGACCGACGAGTCATCGCGGTCGACGTAGTCGTCGAAGGCATCGGGCAGGTTGATGAACGGCCCCTCGATGAACGGCCGGTAACCCTGTCGGCTTTCGAAGTCGCCCGAGGTGGGGCGCAGCAGGAAGTTGCGCGCCCACAGGGCACGCAGGTACAGCACCAGGCGGCGCTGCACGTCGACGAACAGGGTGCCGCGGCGCTCTTTTTGCAGGACGGCCTCGGCATCGGGGCTGGCCAGGCTGAAGTAGGCGTCCAGCGCCTCGAAGTCGGTGCGGTGGGCGTTGATGCCCCAGGTGGCCCAGCGTCGCAGCCCACCCAGGGTCAGCACCTCTAGCAGGTGGTCGAGCTGCGTGAGCATGGGGCGCAGGGCACGTGGCGCCTGCCCCAGGATGTAGTTGACCAGTGACAGGTACTGCTGGAACAGCGAGGCCTCGCCCAGGCGGTTCGCGGCCACCGGGGCGGTGGAGAACAGCAGGGTGAGTACCGCCGCACTGGTCTTGGAGAACATCTTGATCGCCATCGAGAGCAACTCGAAGGCAGCATCGGTACCAAGCTCTCTTGCCACCTGAGGCGTGGCTTCGATGTAGGCGAGGACCAGTTCCTCGCCCCGACCGAGCGATTGCAGGCTGATCGCGCCCTCGAGATAGGCCTCGAGCGCACGCGGCGCGAAGACCCGCGAGGCATCCACCCAATGGATTTCGAGGATCTCGCGTGCGGATTCGCCCAGTTCGTCGAGGCGCTCGTGGTCTTCTAGCCGTGCACTCGTCATGACATCGATCGTGGCTCTGCTTGTGGCAAGGAAGAAAGCGGGCCGGCGTCTGGCCGGCCCGACGGCGGGATCAGTCCGGCCAGACGCGGCGCGGGTGCAGCGGCTGCTCGCCCAGACCCGGGGCCTTCTTCGGCTTGGTGGCCGGCTTGCGGGTGGTCGAGGACTTGGTCGCGCTGCTCGACTTGGCGGCCGGCTTCTTGGCAGTCGTCTTCGTCGACGGTGACTTTCGGGCGGGGGTAGCACGCTTGGCCGGGGCCTTGCGGGCGGTGGAGGTGGACGCCGTCGATTTGCTCGCGGTGTTGCCTGCCGCCGGCGTCTTGCTTGCCGTGCTGCTGGTCGCTGCCGGCTTGGATTCGGCCTTGGTGGTTTGGGTGGTCGCGGTCGGCTTGGACTCGGACTCGGACTCCGACTTCACGCTGGCGCTCAGCTTGTCTTCCAACTTGCTCATGGTGACGTTACCTCGTCGATGATGTTCTCGATTTCGTCCACCGCCGCGCGACCACGGCCGCCAAGCTGGTAGACGCTCACTCCCTCCACGACCGCCGTTCGATAGGCGGCCCGACGGCGGACGGCCGCCGGGAGGACGGGCAAGCCAAGCCCCGCGACGGCATTTTGCATGGCACGGGTCATGGCGCTACGCGGTTCGGTCTGGTTGAGCAACAGAGCCGCGGAAAGGGATTTGTTGCCGCTCTCGCGCGCCTTGTTCACCGCCTTGACGGTGTCGGCACTCGCCCACAGGTCCAGCGGCGAGGGGAGAACGGGGATCAGGACCTGGTGACTGTGAAGCAGCAACTCGATGGTCACGTTCATGTCCAGCGAGGGCGGGCAGTCGACGATCACGTAGTCGCAATGCTGGCGTGCCGCCGCAAGGTTGGCATGGGCATCGTCGTGTTCGTCGAACAGACGGGGCAGGCCCGACTTGGCCTCGCCCCAACCCGACCAGTGGCGTAGGGCACCCTGGGGATCGGCGTCGACCAGACCCACTTCCGCCCGCCGGGCGAGACCGGAGGCCAGGTTGATCGACAGCGTGGTCTTGCCACAGCCGCCCTTGAGGTTGGCCAATGCGATGACGTGTGCGGCCATGGTGTCACCCTCCTTGATGGGGTCAGCCTGCCTGGTTAACCGATCGAGTTAACCCGTTTGGGTGTGCTCGGCCAGCTTTGACGCCTGCTTGGCGAAGCGTACCTCGAGATCGCCGAGCGTCTCCTCGAGCGGAGAGACATTGACGCTGACCTGGGTGCGGTCGAATTGCAGGCTGGGGTGGTAACCCATTTCCTCGGAGATCTCGGCGAGGCGATCGAGGAAATCACGTGTCTGCGAATATTCCTCGAACTCGAATTTGCGGATCAGCATGGGGGGACGCTTCTGGGTCTGCCAGCCGTCCACCTGGATGTCGGTCGTCTCAACCATGTGCGTTCTCCCTGAGAACTCGTGTTGCCTAACCGCCGAGCTGACGGACGTGGCCCAGCTCCTCGTTGAAGAGATGGGCGAAGAGGGCGCCGGTCTCGTTCGGCTGGAATCGCCGGAACCAGTTGGCCGTCTCCTCGTAGAATCGAACGGTCTCCCATTCCTTGGCCCGACCCAGCGCCAGAAGTTCCTCTGGGTCGCGACCGGGTCGGACCGGGTCGAGGGAGAGCGCCGGCGGGGCGAACCCCAACCGCAGCATCTGCCGGGTGACGAGGTCGGCGTGCCCCTTTTCCTCGTCCGACAGGCGTATCAGTTGTTCGGCCAGCGAGTGCTGGCCCCAGAGCGATGCCAACGAGGCACGGGTGGCATGCTGCTGGGCGGATTCCATTTCCAGTTTCAGGGCTCGTCCAAGCAGCCCAATCACACGCGAGTTCGATCGCATGATCACGGTGAAACCCCTCAGAGCATAGGATTAGCGGCGTTTACGCGTCCGTGGAGGGGACGCACCAGGAGGATTCGCAATGGGCGGCATCCTCCGGCAGGATCAACTCGACCTCACCATGCACGCGGGCAATGATGTGGGCGGCCACCAGGCCATCGCCGACGCGTTCGCAGGCATCGGCACCCGCCCGAACGGCGGCGTTCACGGCACCGGTCTCACCGCGCACGAGGACGGTGACGTAACCGCCGCCGACGAACGAGCGGCCGATCAGCCGCACGTCCGCGGACTTGGTCATCGCGTCCGCTGCCTCGATGGCAGGCACGAGGCCGCGCGTTTCGATCATGCCCAGTGCAGTACCGGAATAAGCCATTTGGTGAACCCTCGGGTCGGTCAATCCAACAAGAGCCGTCAGCACTCATGTCTGAACGGCTCCTGATAAAAAATTGGGTTGGCAGACAGGGCCGTGCCACGAGGACACGACCACAGGAGCCTGCTCAAATTACCCGGAATTAGGCGTCCGGGGTCTTCGGCAGAATGTTCTCTACCTCGCCATGTACGCGAGCGATGATGTGGGCGGCTACCAGGCCGTCACCAACACGCTCACAGGCATCAGCGCCAGCGCGAACGGCAGCGTTGACTGCGCCGGTCTCACCACGGACCAGAACGGTCACGTAACCACCGCCGACGAATTGACGACCGACCAGGCGAACCTCGGCAGCCTTGGTCATGGCGTCAGCCGCTTCAATTGCCGGCACCAGGCCGCGCGTTTCGATCATTCCCAGTGCGATACCAGATACATCAGCCATTTGAGTTACTCCCAAGCTTTAGTTAAATCAGTCGGCGACATCAGGACGCCGACATTGCGTAAATCCGCCTTAGGCTTCCACGGCTTTCGGCAGGATGTTTTCTACTTCGGAATGGACACGCGCGATGATGTGCGCAGCAACCAGACCGTCACCAACGCGCTCACACGCATCGGCACCAGCGCGAACGGCGGCGTTGACCGCACCGGTCTCACCACGGACCAGAACGGTCACGTAACCACCACCGACGAATTGACGACCGATCAGGCGAACCTCGGCAGCCTTGGTCATGGCGTCAGCCGCTTCGATCGCCGGCACGAGGCCGCGCGTTTCAATCATTCCCAGTGCGATACCGGATACATCAGCCATCTTGTCTCTCCTCTCGAACGACTTGTTTAAACAGAAAACCGAATGTCAGCAAGGATCCCAATGATCGATGATGCCGACTATTGTCAGATCCGTCTGGATCTCGGGATCCGGGAGCGCCAACCGGGCGGCAGAACCGCTGACGGTGACGACCCATTTACCCTCTGGTGCCCCGACCGGGTCGGCCGCGACGTTGAGGCCGCCGGACTGATCGACCAGCACCCTCATGGAAACGTGTTTCAACCCGGGCACGCGCCGCGTGGCCACAAGGTCGGAACGTACCTGCATGATCTCCATGTCACTCAGCAGACCATTGGTCGATGATCCCGACGATGGTCAGGTCGGACGGGTAGGACTTGCTACCTGCCGCTTCCCGAGCCGCCGAGGAACCGACGCAGATCACCCAGTCGCCCGGGATGCAGCCGATGGCGTCAACGGCAACCTGCGGCGTGCCGCCCGGCTTGTCGGTAACGACCAGGAGCGGGCGGTGGCCCAGCTCGCCGATCCGATTGGTCGAAACCAAGGTCTTTTCGACCCGCATGATCTTCATGCCTGAGAAACCTCTTCAATTTCGCTGCCCGGCAGGCGGTCCTGAACGGTCAGCTGGAAATACAGCATGTCCTGTTCATCCAGCTCCGAGTGGCGCTCGCGGATCGCGTTGCAGACCCGCTGTGCCCGGGCCACGGCCCGTTCGCGTCCACCCGGAACACGACCGTCGTAACGGAAGTGGATGGCAATCGGGATGGGTAGTCCGTGGCTCACGTTGAGCTTGCGGAAAATCTTGATCCCGACGTCCAGGTCGTTAGTGTTCTCTTCTACCGTGTGGAGGTGCGCGAAATACGCCAGATTGCGCATCTGCACCTCCTCGAAGCCATCGCCGACGCTGATGTAGCGCTCGGCATGGCCGATGATCTCGGCCGGGTAACGCCCCTGATACCGCTCCGTCACGTAATCGATCTGTGACAGGTTGTTGATCAGCAGGCTGGCCACGAAGCGCCGCATGCCGTCATGCGGCTCGCCCCCGGTCGTACGCCCCCAGTCATCGGTTTCGTTGACCGAGCGGATGGCATCGTAAATGGCCAGATGGGCCGCATCGCGCTCCAGGTTCAACGTCTCCTGATACAGGTAGGCGTTGTCGATGTATCGATGCACGCTGACATCGCCGTTGGCGTCGGGGATATGGACGCGAATCGCGTCCGTGTCCGTGTCGACGCCCACCAGCAGGATGTCCGTGCTGGCACCACAGCAGTAGGTGTTCTCCACTGCCTGGCGGAAGGCCTGCAGCCGATCCAACGCGGCCTCGGCTGCCTTGCGCTCGTCGCTGCCATGCGCGGCGCAGCCTTCATGGTGAGGGTCCGAGGAGCTGCCGTGGTAGACCGCGATCTTGAGATAGCGGCTGCCCACGTCAGCCCGGTTCGGTACGCCCTCGCGAAACCGGCGGAGTTCGACCTCGCTCCAGAGCCGAAGATCCTCTTCGACGTCGAATAGTGCGCCGGCATACGCCTTGCGATAAGTGAACGACCAGGGCGGGAGCCGAAAGATAAACGGCATCAGGCCCTTTAACCGTCCGTCCGAGCAGGGGCTTATATCGACCGCGTGAAAACCGCAGTCGAGAAAGAAACTACTCGTGGACAGTGCGTCGTCCTTTTGGTCTTCCAGTTTGCGCCCGAACTGCTTGGTGGCAGCGTTGAGCGCCTCAAAGGTGGCACTTGCGAAAAGTCCCCGCAGATCCGGTCCTTCGATCCAGCTGTCGTTGACCTGGGCATCAGTGAAGCCATGGCCCAGCCGGTCGTTGGCCCGTGCCTGGATGCGGTCGCCCAGTTCCCCGTCACGGGGCAGGGCGGCCACGTCCTTGAGAAACGGCACGATGCGATCGAACCGCTCCTTGACGGAGTCTTCGCAATACGCCAGTTGCCGATTGGCCTCGTGGTTGGTGAGCGGGTGGCGACAACCGCGTTCCGGCAGCGAGGGGCAGGCCGGGTGCGCGACCGGCTGGGGCGCGCCCATCGGGCTGCGAAGCCCGCTGGGTGCACCCAGGCCGAACGGCGCCCGACGCTGGCCCAGTCGGGGCGCACCCTGACTGCTGCGACGAAACGGCTGTTGTGTCATTTGCCCTCTCATTCCAGCCACTTAGCCCCGAGCACCACCGGAGTAGGTGATCGTCGAGCCGTTCATGTCGGTACCGCTGCTGCCGGTGATCTTGGATGCCGGAACATCCGGACGCGGCACTTCACGGTTGACCCAGGCATTGCGTACGGCACCACGAGCCTCACCACGCAGGGACGGGTTGCGGCCCTGGGCCCACTGACCCTCGGTACCGGTCACCGAACCATTGCGCGACCAGTCATCACCAGAGATGCGGCAGCGTTCACCACCTTCTCCCGTGACGCGCTCACGCATCTGCGTTTCAGGAGCGCACTGCAGCGTGGCGTCAGCCGGAGGAGCGGCAGCCGGGATCTCCGGTTGCGGCTCTGAGGCTGCCACCGGCTGCGCCGGTGCGTTCTGAGTCGGTGCCGGAGCAACCGGGGCGGGTGCGGGTGCCGGTGCTGCGGCCGGTGTCGGCGCAGGCGTCGGCATGATCGAACCCATCCGCGGATGCGAGGCGCTCGGCTCAGGGTGACGGAACTCCGGCGTACCGGTGATCAGTCCCATGGCCATGTTGCCGGGGCCCGTGATACGGCCGCCGCCTTGATCAAAGGAACTGCCCGTGACGCGACCGCGAGCGGCGCGCGCCGGCGTGTTCACGCTGAAATCCTCGGGGGCCGTGATCGGCTCCTGGGACGGGGCGTAAGCCGCCTGTGGCGCGGGCCGTGCACTCGGCTGGGTCCGCGCGGCCAGCGGATGGCTGGTCGGTGCGGCACAACCGGTGTGCAATGCGTTGGCGTAGGGCGTGCCACTGACGTAGTGGTCATGACCGTACTCGTTGCCGGTGACATCCTCGGTCCAACCCATTGGCGTACCGCCAATGGACTGACCTTCACAGGTCATCGACGTCTCGACCTTCTCAGCGTGGGGTGCGGGCGAACCCGAGCAATAGGCACCATAGTGTTCAGTGCCGTAGTACTCGGTACCGGTGACGGGCATGCACCCCCCTTGCTCGTCACCGGACATCTTTGGGTGATGGTCGACGCGCTGACCGGTCAGTCCACGACCCGCGAGGGTGTGCATGGTCTGAACCTTGTCGACGCCGCCACCGCAAAAACGCGGTTCGCTGTACTGAGAACCCGTCAGACGGGAGCAGGAGCCCGGCTCGTTGCCCGTCACGCGCTCGCTACGGTCCACGAGGTTGCCCGTGATCCGCTCACCGTGACGTGACTGATCGACGCCGACCTTGTCGTAGCCCGGCTCGGGACGCGTGTCGCAGAACGACTCGTACTGCTCGAAGCTCAGGTACTGGGTACCGGAGACATTACGGCAGGTGCCTGGCTCGTCACCCGTGACATGGCTGGAACGACCAATGGCGGTGCCGGACACGGCACGACCGGTGTAGGTATGCGTTTCCGCCACCTTTTTCGGTGCCCCGTTGATGGTCATCCGCGCTACGCCCGAATCCGCGTACTCGGACCCGGTGATCGACCGGTTTGCGCCAGTCTCCCCACCGGTGGCCCGGGCCGGACGGAACTCGTCGCTACCGGTCACACGCATCTGCTTCTCGGTCCGACCTTCCACGACCTTGTCGGCGTGGCTCGGACGGGCCTTGGTGCCGCAGAACGATTGCAGGTCTTCGCTGCTCAGGTACTCGGTGCCGGTCACGGACTCGCAAGTCCCGCGCTCGTCACCGGTGACCTGATTGGCTCGACCTACCGCGGTGCCGCTGACGCCGTGACCGCGGGCGGTCGATGACGTGCGGACCTTCGGCGCGTTCGGCTGCGGGCGGGTGGAGCAGAACGACTCGTACTGCTCGTTACCGACGTACTCGGTGCCGGAAATCACCCGGCAGCTGCCGGATTCGTTACCCGAAACGCGACGCGAGCGCTCCACCTGGGTGCCCTTTACCTCACGGCCGGAAATCGTGTGACCGGTTTCCACCTTTTTTGGCGCGGACGCCTCGCTGGTGGCTTCCGGCTTGCGACGTCCGGTAGGACGGCAGGACGGGGCGCTGCCCCGGCCGTACTGGCACAGCATCTCGCGATGGCGCATGGCCGCTTCGCGTCCGCTGGCACTGGTGTCCAGATAACCCGGAACCTGGTAACCCACACGTCCCGGACCGCCCTGCGAGGCCGGCTTGGCCGGCAACGCACGCTTGCCTTTGTTTGCCATCGCCTCACGACGAGCCTGGCAAATCTGGCGCACGCGGTTGGCCTGGGGGCCAAGGCGGGCCGGACGCTTCTTGGCGACCGTGCAGAGCGACTCGAACGACGCCTCGTGCTCGGAGGAGTCGGCCTGGGTGTCGTTGCTAGCCGGTGCCGGCTTCGACTGCGAGCGAACCTCGTCAGCGAAGGGCATCTGCTTGCGACCCGGGCCGCCCTGAGAGGCGGGCTTCGGCGGGAGTGCGCTCTTGCCGTATTTCGCCATGGCCTGGCGACGGGTACGGCAGACGGACCGCACCAGGTCCGCCTCGGAACCGTATTGACTCGGATCGGACTCGGCAAGCGAGCACATCTCGTCAACGGATTCCTTGGTGGACCCGGATGCGTGGGATTGTGAGTTGGCAGCGCCGTTGCTGCCGGAATCCCGCGATGCCGCGGGGTTCTGACGAGCGGCCGACGCGGCCTTTTTCCAGGTCGAGGTGCTGGCGTTCTTGCCGTGTGCAGACAACTGAGCACGACGGGCGCGGGACAGTTCCTTGCCGGTCAGACCGGCGAGGCTGCCGCCACCCTGAGAAGCTGCCGCGGTGTTGCCACCACGGGAAAGCTCCTCGCGTCGGGCGCGAGCTGCTGCACGATTTCTGGTTGAGTTGTTTCCAGATTGTACAGGCATGCCTGTTGTACCTCGTGTTGATGGTTGCGCTGCTCGCCCGAAGGCGGGCAGCCACATCGCTTATCAGCCGGCGCGGTAAACCACGAAGGCGATACCCTGGCTCTGGGTGAAGTTGTCATACGCAACCAGGCGAACGTGATGGCCCGGGTACTTGCGGTGGCACTCTTCGATCTCGGTGAGCACGTTGTCGACGTTGTCTTCACCGAAGAACGGCAGCTTCCACATGTCCCAGTAGTGGTTCATCATGTTTGCCGGCTCGACGTGCTCGACGCTCGGGCTCCAGCCCTGGGCGATGGCGTACTCGATCTGAGTGCGGATCTGGTCCGGGGTCATCGGCGGCAGGTAGGAGAAAGTCTCGAACTTGACCGTCGTCTTGTAGTCCTGCATTTGGTTCATGGTTTCTTACCTATGAGTCAGATTCTGGTTAAGAAGGCCTGGATTAGCGGTTCTGGGTGTCGAGCTTGTCGACGGTGTCGAACTCGAACTTGATCTCTTTCCAGGTTTCCATGGCGATCTTCAGTTCCGGGCTGTGCTGAGCGGCCTGGGTGAGGATCTCCTTGCCTTCACGCTCTACGTCACGACCCTGGTTGCGGGCCTCGACACAGGCTTCCAGAGCGACGCGGTTGGCGGCGGCGCCAGCGGCGTTGCCCCACGGGTGACCCAAGGTGCCACCACCGAACTGCAGGACCGAGTCGTCACCGAAGATGGCGACCAGTGCCGGCATGTGCCAGACGTGGATACCACCGGATGCGACGGCGAAGACGCCCGGCATGGAGCCCCAGTCCTGATCGAAGAAGATGCCGCGCGAGCGGTCTTCCGGGATGAAGGATTCACGCAGCAGGTCGATCCAGCCCAGCGTGGAGGCGCGGTCGCCTTCCAGCTTGCCTACGACGGTGCCGGTGTGCAGGTGATCACCGCCGGACAGACGCAGGATCTTGGTCAGTACACGGAAGTGGATACCGTGGGTCGGGCTGCGGTCGATAACAGCGTGCATGGCACGGTGGATGTGCAGCAGCACGCCGTTTTCCTGACACCACTTGGCCAGACCGGTGTTCGCGGTGAAGCCGCCGGTGATGTAGTCGTGCATGATGATCGGTGCGCCAATTTCCTTGGCGAACTCGGCACGCTTGTACATGTCTTCCGGGGTCGGCGCGGTGACGTTCAGGTAGTGACCCTTGCGCTCGCCGGTCTGGTTCTCGGCAGTCTGGGTGGCTTCCTGAACGAACAGGAAGCGGTCACGCCAGCGCATGAACGGCTGCGAGTTGATGTTCTCGTCGTCCTTGGTGAAGTCGAGACCACCACGGAGGCACTCGTAGACCGCACGGCCGTAGTTCTTGGCCGACAGGCCCAGCTTCGGCTTGATGGTGCAGCCCAGCATCGGACGGCCGTACTTGGACAGCTTGTCACGCTCTACCTGGATACCGTGCGGGGGACCGCCACAGGTCTTGATGTAGGCGATCGGGAAGCGAACGTCTTCCAGGCGCAGACCACGGATGGCCTTGAAGCCGAATACGTTGCCGACCAGCGAGGTGAACACGTTGACGACAGAGCCTTCCTCGAACAGGTCGATCGGGTACGCGATGAACGCGTAGAAGGCGGAGTCGTCACCGGGCACGTCCTCGATGCGATACGCACGGCCCTTGTAGTAGTCCATGTCGGTCAGCAGGTCGGTCCACACCGTGGTCCAGGTACCGGTGGAGGATTCGGCTGCAACAGCGGCAGCGGCTTCCTCGCGATCGATGCCCGGCTGCGGGGTGATCTTGAAGCACGCCAGCAGATCCGTGTCGAGCGGCGTGTACTCCGGCATCCAGTAGGTTTCGCGGTAATCTTTTACGCCCGCGCTGTAACTTTTGTTCGCCATAGCGATCCTCCGGAAGGGTAAGGTTGGCATTGGGTTTGGGATCGACCTAGGGGAAGGCCCCCTCTTTCGTCTCGGTCGATACTATACGTCCACCGACCATCAAAGCAATTCAAAATAAGTGATGTCCACCATAAAGAAAGCCTTATGGGTTAGCCGATGATTCGATACACATTGCACCAGCTGCGCGTCTTCAGCGCCGCGGCCGAGCTCCTCAACTACACCAAGGCAGCCGAGAAGCTGCATCTTACTCAACCCGCGGTATCGATGCAGATTCGTCAACTGGAAAACAACGTCGACCTGCCGCTGTTCGAGCAGACCGGTCGGCAACTGTACCTCACGGATGCCGGAAGGGAGCTATACGGTTACGCGCAGCGCATCCTCGAAGTGATCGCCGAGGCCGATGAGGTGTTGCAGGGAATGAAGGGCGTGCATCGCGGCCACCTGCGGGTGAGCGTCGCGAGTACGGCGAACTACTTTGTCGCCCGCCTGCTGGCCGATTTCTCCAAGCGTTACCCGGGGGTGTCGATCAGCCTGGACGTGACCAACCGGCAGAGCTTGCTTCGGCAGCTGGCTCACAACGAGACGGATATCGTCATCATGGGCGAGCCACCCACCGACGCCGACCTGCATTCCGAGGCCTTCCTGGAGAACCCGCTGGTCGCGATCGCGGCGGCGGACCACCCGTTGGCCGGGCGCAAGGCGATCACGCTCGAAGAGCTGGCCCAGCACCGATTTGCTCAGCGTGAGTCGGCTTCTGGCACGCGGGCGGCGATCGAGCGCTTCTTTGAGGAACACGGCCTGGCGGTCAAGCCGGGACTGGAGATGCGTTCGAACGAGGCGATCAAGCAGGCGATCGAGGCGGGTCTGGGTGTAGGGATCGTCTCGCAGCACACGCTGGAATTGGAGTTGGAGACCGGTCGGCTGGCGATTCTGGACGTCGAGGGGCTGCCGATCATCCGGCACTGGTACATGGTCCAGCGCCAGGGCAAGCGGGATACGCCGGTAATGCGCAGCTTCCACGATCACGTGCTCGAACAGGCCGAGCGGCAGGTGCGTCTACCCAAGACGAATTAAGCTCCCCTAGCGCTGCTGGCGCTCCTCCTCACGGACCAGCGGCGCCCAGAACTCGCGCAGCGCGCCGATCGGCACGGGCTCGCGCGCATTGAGAAACGGCTCTGCCGTGGCGACCAACACCGGGTGGCGCTCGGTCATCTGCTGCATCCAGTGGATGTCGCGGTAGGAGAGGTAGTCGCGGCTGAAATGCGCTGGCAGGGAGGCCCACTTGGCGATGCTCGCCGCCGGTGCCAGCGCGAGCCAAACCGCCATGGCGATCAGCGGTATGCCCACCCAGGGGTGCCCGTACTGCGCGGTGTCGGCCAGTAGCGACCACTGCAACATGAAGAACGCGCCGCTCAGCGCGATCACGCTGGCGTAGATCCAGCGGTGTTTGAGGGCAATGTCGTAGACATCCACCAGTCGGGCAATCAGCTCGGGCTGGTGGCCGAATTCGTCGCGCAGATCGAGTGACGGCAGGGTCATCGCGGACTCCGGGTTGCGTGTTCCGGCGGGGGTGACAAGCACCGTCCCGCAGCATTCGGGAATCCCTTCATTAAGGGAAGGTCGGCACGAATCCGATGCCACTCTGGCTTGGCCAGCCGTTCGTGATCAAGGCGCGCAGAGCGGTATCGGATTCGTGCAGCCCTTCCCGTGTAAAGATAGTCGATTGGGGTTTCCAGTCAGGCGGGAACGCGATCGAACACCAGGTACTGGTAGGCGTAGGGGTTGCGATCGTCCGGCTCGTGGCGCGTGGTCTCGGTGAGCGTCCATTCGTCGGGGACGTACACCGGGAAATGCGCGTCGCCCGCGAC
>JAGXGL010000038.1 GCA_024636755.1 Guyparkeria sp.
GACGATCAGCCCCACCAGCCCGAGCACATCCTGACCGTGCAGGCGGAAACGACGCGCCCGGTATCCCCGCTGGTTGATACGCCGGTACAGGGGCGCGGCGCGCTGGATATCCTCGCGCGACGGGCAGGAGCGCACCGACTCGTAGCCAATCACCTCCCCGTATTCGGTAATCGGCGTGACATACGCATCGACCCAGTAATAGCCCCCATCCTTGGAGCGGTTCTTGACCAGACCCATCCAGGGCTGGCCGGCCTTGAGATGCTTCCACATCACCTCGTAGGCCGCCGGCGGCATGTCCGGGTGGCGCACGATGTTGTGGGGTTGGCCGATCAGCTCGTCACGCGAAAACCCACTGATCGCAATGAACGCCTCGTTGCAATACGTGATCCGCCCCTTGAGATCGGTGGTCGAGACCAGCCGCTCCCCGGGGGCGAAGGTGTGTTCGGTATCGGTAACGGGTAGGTTCTTGCGCATGACTCAATGACTACTTTGACGATGACTACGTGGAGGTGACGACTGCGGGACGCCAGAAACAGCCCGAAATAAATATTCGGCATATCATATATGAGATGATCGAGCCAACCGAGGAGAACTTTAGTGTTTTGAGGGGGTTTGCCCAGCTGAACAAGGTTCGCTATCGATAAGCCGGCAAACGATTGTCTAGGCGGGTGGCGATTGTGCCAGCCAGCCGCGTCCGATGCACCCCGTTTCCCGATTCTCCGGAACCCGGCAGGCTCCCCCGCCTCCAACCAGTCACGACAACCACGCAACCCGCCCATGACGGCAGACAGCCATCCGTGGAATCATCAGGTGGTTCGATTCGCGATCAACCAAGGGAGGATCCGCGATTGATCAAGGGAATGCCGATACAACGACGGCCGGGGCTCATCGCCGTGCTAGCACTGCTGCTGGCCGGCTGCGCCCTGCCGTCCTTGGAAGAACGCCACGTCAGCACCGCCATCACGCCGGCCGAGGCGCGGGCCACCCCGCTGGGCGACGCGCTTGCCCCGCAGAAGGCCGCCCATCCGGGCCATAGCGGGGTCTACCTGCTGTCCGATCCGGCCATGACCTTTGCCGCCTGGACGCACCTGGCGCGCACGGCCAAGCGCAGTCTCGATCTGCAGTACTACATCTGGCACGGCGATCTCTCCGGCACCCTGTTGTTGCGCGAACTGCTGAATGCCGCCAACCGGGGGGTACGCGTGCGGCTGCTGCTCGACGACCAGGGCACGACCCAACTCGATGACGAACTGGCTGCCCTGCATGACCACCCCAACATCGCCGTGCGCCTGTTCAACCCCTTCATGACGCGCGGTGCCCGCTGGATCGGCTTTGTCACCGACTTCGATCGGGCCAACCGTCGCATGCACAACAAGGTGATCATCGCCGACAATCAGGCCCTGATCAGCGGCGGGCGCAATATCGGCGACGGCTATTTCGGTTCGACCGACGGCTTTTTGTTCTCGGATCTCGACATACTCGCCGTGGGGCCGGTGGTCGAGGAGGTCTCGCGCGGTTTTGATCAATACTGGCAGAGTCGTTCGTCCTATCCCGTCGATCGCATCCTGCCCATCCCGAAAAAAGACGCGGCATCGAAAACGCGGGACACGCTCGACTTTGACGCCGATGCCATCACCCTCGATCCCCAGGCCGACGACCTGATGGTGGCGGTACGTGAGAACTACGTCATCGGCCAATTACTCAAAGGCGAACTCGGCCTCATCTGGGCACCAACCCGACTGGTCATCGATCCGCCCGCCAAGGGACTGGGGGAGCACGCACCGAACGACCTGATGACGCTGTCCATGCGCGAGGAGCTACGCTCCCCACGACGCTCGCTCGACATCATCTCTTCATTCTTCGTCCCCACGCCGACGCTCACCCACGACCTGATCACGCTCGCCGGCCAGGGGGTGCGGGTACGCGTGTTGACCAACTCGCTCAACGCCACCGACATGGCCCCGGCGCATACCGGATATGCCCGCTACCGCGTCGAGTTACTCGAGGGCGGAGTGGAATTGTTTGAAATGCGTCGTGACGCCGAACAGGAGCCAAGGCCCAACGACGCCATCCCCTATGGCAGTCCGGCGACCATCCTGCATACCAAGGCCATCGTGGTAGACGACGAGCAGGTATTCATCGGGTCCTACAACGTCGACCCCCGTTCGGTGTTGCTCAACACCGAACTGGGTTTCGTCATCGACAGCCCGGAGCTGGCCCAGGCGATCAGCCATACCTTCGGCACCCTCGTGCCCAAGACGACCTATCAACTGGAACTGGAAGATGGCGAGATCCGGTGGATCGAGCAGACGAACGACGAAATCATCCGGCACACGATCGAACCGAATGTCGGACTATTCAAACGCGTGGTGACGTGGTTCTTCTCGCTGATGCCGATCGAGCGGATGCTTTAACAACCTCGCGGTAAGTCGTCCGGCTGCCCGCACGCCTTACCCCGCCGTGGCAATCACCCGGTAGGGACCGGGATGCCCGTGGCGGCCCGACTCGATCAACGCCAGCCGGTCGGCGTACCAGTGAACGGGGGTCTCGACCACCGATGCAGCCGGTGGTTGGGTAAAACGGCGCAGGGTCACATGCGGGACGAACGGCCAGGTATCGGCGCGCACCCCGCAGGCCAGACACAGCCCCCGCGCCTCGGCCGCAAGCCGTTCAATTTCCGCGGGCACTCATCTCCCACCGGTCCAGAAAGTCGCGAGGGTCCGGTGACCATCCGTCCTTCCGCTTCACCCTGTTCACCCTGACCGCCCTGGGCTTTCACCGGCCCCGGTCTCGTAGCCCTTGCCGACCGGCCGCTGCGGACGAGGGTCGATCGGCTTGACGCCGGCATGTCGTTTCTAGGCCATGCCCGGCGAGCCGGCCCCATCATGCCAGGCCGGTATGAGCCCCATGCAGGGCAGCGGTGCCGCCACCGACACAGAGGGACGGCGCGTGGCCGAGGGCGAGTACGGCTCGTTCAACCTCGGAAATGCCCCACTTCCCCCATCCCCAAGACCTTTCTGCCGCCCGACTAAGAGACGGCCACGTCTAGCCATGGTTTGGATTTGCATCGCTATGCATCCATGTGCAGAATGCGAACCGTTCTCGTTCCAATTGAGGTTTTTTGTCATGCCACGCATTGCACTACCAGTCGCCATCGCCGCCCTCCTCGTCGTCGGCTCCGCACAAGCCGAAACCCGAACGTTCGACCTGACGATCAAAGACCACCGCTTCCAACCCGAGGCCGTCACCATTCCGGCCGGCGAGAAGGTCAAGCTGATGATCCACAACCAGGACGCCACCCCGGAGGAGTTCGAGAGCTACGAGCTCAACCGCGAAAAGATCATTCCCGGCAACAGCAAGGCCGTGGTCTACGTCGGGCCGCTGGAACCCGGCGAGTATCCCTTTTTCGGCGAGTTCAACCAGGCCACCGCCCAGGGCCGCGTGATCGCCGAGTAACCCCAACCAACACTCCCCACCCGGGAAACACACAGGTGACGCATGTTCAGTACGGCAATCATCGTCTTCCGCGAAGTCCTCGAGGCGGCCCTGGTGGTCGCCGTTGTCCTGGCCGCCACGCAGGGACTTGCCCGTCGTAATCGCTGGATCGTCAGTGGCATCGCCGCCGGCCTGCTCGGATCGCTCCTGGTCGCCAGTCTCACCCAGGATATCTCGACGGCCTTCGAGGGCGTCGGTCAGGAGTTGTTCAACGCGACCATCCTGCTGACAGCAGTGGCCATGCTCGCCTGGCACAACATCTGGATGTCCCGACACGCCAGCCAGCTGGTCGCGCACCTGAGGCAGGTGGGCAGCAACGTCTCCAGCGGCCAGTTGCCGATCTACTTTCTCGCCACGGCCGTGGGTCTCGCCGTCCTGCGCGAGGGCTCGGAGGTGGTGCTGTTCACCCAGGGGCTGGCCGCCGGCGGCAGCGAGAGCCTGCCGATGCTTTGGGGCGCCCTGATCGGGCTGGGTGCCGGTCTGGTGCTCGGCGCCTTGATCTACTTCGGGCTGGTGCGCATTCCCACCCGTCACCTGTTCACCGTCACCGGCTGGCTGATCCTGCTGCTTGCCGCCGGCATGGCCGCCAGTGCGGCGGGCTTTCTCGCTCAGGCCGGCTGGCTGCCAGTGCAGCATCCCTTGTGGAACAGCTCCGATTTGCTCTCGCAGCACTCGGTCCCCGGCGAGATCCTGCACGTGCTGGTCGGCTATCAGGATCGCCCCACCGCCATCCAGCTGAGCGTCTATCTGACCACGCTGCTGCTGATCGCCCTCGGTATGCACCTGTCACGCCAGCGGGCACCGGCTATCAGCCGATAGTTTCATCAACCCACTGAAAAACCAGGAATGTCTCGCATGTTGAAAAAATCGCTGAGCGGCCTCGCCGCCATCACCACCCTCGCCTCCGGCACCGCCTTCGCCGGTGTCGACAAGGTCTATGCCCCCTATGTCGAGCAAGGCGAGGTCGAGCTCGAAGTGCGGGGCGTGCACGGCCTCGATTCGGGCGAGTACAAGACCAAGGTCGGCATCGGCTATGGCGTGACTTCGCGCTGGTTCGTCGAGGGCTACCTGATCGGCGAGAAGGAAGACGGTGATTTCGAGGTCGAGGAAGCCGAGATAGAGAACAAGTTCCAGCTCACCGAGCAGGGACAGTACTGGGCCGACTTCGGCCTGCTGATCGAACTGGAAAAGGCCTTCGACGAGGACGCCTGGGAGACCAAGGTCGGCCCGCTGGTCCAGAAGCAGTTCGGCAAGGTAGTCGCGACCGGCAACCTACTGTTCGAGAAGAAATTTGGCGGCGACGTCGTGGAAAGCGACTGGGAAACGCTCGGCTCGGCGCAGCTGAAATATCGTCTCAGCCCGAGTCTCGAGCCGGGCATCGAGTACTACGGCAGCGAGGACACGCAGGCGCTGGGCCCGGTCCTGATCGGCGCCAACCCGTTCGGCATGGAGCACGTCAAGTGGGAGGCCGGCCTGCTGTTCGGTCTGAACGAGGAGACCGAGGACAGCACCCTGCGCTGGCAGCTCGAATACGAGTTCTGATCGACCGCCCACGACTGAGGCTCAATCAAGGGCCGCCCGTCGGGCGGCCCTTTTCGTTCCCGCCGAACTCGCTCCGGGCCGCATCGCTCCAAGCCGCTTCGCTCCCCGAGAGGCGACGGACCGCGCGAGGATATCCAAGGGGGCGGGAAGACACGACTCGCCGAGGTGGTGCGGACAGGGCATCGATCCACTGGGTCACGCCGGAGCGGATCGCCGAGGAGGGATTCACTGTGTAGACGGGCGATCGGTAACGGCGCCACCCCCGTTTCCTGGTGCCGTGCGACGAGGACTCCGCCGGCAAGAGGCGCCGCGCCTGCCAAATCGAAAGTCACTTCTCCGGCCAGCGAGCCAGCAGACGATAAGGACCGGGGTGGCCATCGTTGCCTGATTCGACCAACACCAGCGTGTCGGCGAACCAGTGCATCGGCTCGTCGAGGTCGAGACACGTCGACGGTCGAGCAAACCGGCGCAGGGTCACATGCGGGACGAACGGCCGGGCATCGGCGCGCACCCCGCAGGCGAGGCACAGGCCGCGGGCCTCGGCCGCCAGCTGCTCGAGTGCCTCGGGCGCCCGCCTCGGGCCAATCCAGGTGACACGCGGACCGGCGAAATGCCCCAGACGATCGAGCACCAGCGGGATGGGCGAAAACGCCAGGAAATTTAACCGTTCAGCCAGGCAATCGGCCACGTCGATGCCGACGTTGCCGGGAAACGCCAGGGTCAGGTGCAGGTGGGCGGTGGGCACACCGCGACCGCGCGGCAATGAACGCGCCACGTGGTGCAATGCCGCGCGTGTCGCGTCATCCGGCCAGAGCGCGAGAAAGACCCGTCGGACCGGGTCCTCACGGTCCTCGCCGCCGTTTGCCAGCGAATCATTCACGTGCGGGGCCATCCAGCTGCTCACGCACCTCGGCGAGCAACTCGAACGAACGCACCCGGGCCGCATGATCGAAACTCGAGTTGGTCACCATCAGCTCGTCGACGCCCGCGCGCTCGACAAACGCCCCGATCTCCGCCTTGACCGTGTCCACCGAGCCGATCGCCGAGCAGGCCATGGTCTGCTCGACCACCGACCGCTCCAGACGCCCCAGCCGTTGCCGGTAGCCCTCGATCGGTGCCGGGATCGGGCCGGGCCGCCCCTGGCGCAGGGCGACGAAGGCCTGCTCCATCGAGCTGGCATGAAATCGGGCCTCGGCATCCGTCTGGGCCACGTAGGCATTGAACCCCGCCATGGCATAGGGCCGATCGAGAAATCGCGAGGGCCGGAAATGCCGGCGGTAATGCTCGAGCGCGCGCATCAGTTCACCGGGCGCGAAGTGCGAGGCGAACGCGTACGGCAGCCCCAGCGCGGCGGCCAATTGCGCACCGAACAGACTCGAGCCGAGAATCCAGACCGGCACCTTGCGTCCGGCACCCGGAATGGCGCGCACCGCTTGGCCGGGCTCGGGCGGATCGAACAGGGCCAGAATCTCGGCGACATCGTCGGGAAAGCGGTCGGGGTGACTGGCCGAGTCGCGCCGCAGGGCCCGCGCGGTGGTCTGATCGGTACCCGGCGCCCGCCCCAACCCCAGGTCAATGCGACCGGGAAAGAAGGCATCCAGGGTGCCGAACTGCTCGGCGATCACCAGTGGCGAATGATTCGGCAGCATGATCCCGCCGGCACCGACGCGAATGGTTCGAGTGTGGGCAGCAACCTGGCCGATGACCACGGCCGTCGCGGCACTGGCGATGCCCGGCATATTATGGTGCTCGGCCAGCCAGTAACGACGATAGCCCAGTTCATCGGCGCGGCGCGCCAGATCCACCGTGTTGGCCAGTGCCTTGACGGCATCGGCGTCCTCGGTGATGGGCGCGAGGTCAAGAATGGAAAAAGGAATCATGGTGGGGAGTGTAGCGGACCGAGCCCCGGCGACAGCGGGCCGGCGATTCGCCACCACGGCGTCGGCGCCAGTGGTTAATCCCTAACGAAGCTGACTGTCCTTCGATCCGCGGCGGTTGTAGGGCGAGGCCGTCTCCTGTGCCTCGTCCCGTTCGGCCTGACAGGCCACGCACAGCCGCACGCCCGGCACGGCCCGACGTCGCGCCTCGGGAATCGGCGCGCCACACTCCTCGCACTCCGCCAAGCTCTCGCCCGTCGAAAACTCGCTGCGCACCCGTTGCAGGGCATCCTCGACCGTGTCGTCGATCTGTGCCTGCTCGGCACCATCTTTCGCCCAACCACCAGCCATTTACCGACCTCCTCGATTCGCAAGCGACACAAGCGCACCCGGCCTAATGTCACACGAGCGTAGCCCTGCCTTCACGCCACGGCAACGTACGGCCGGCCATAGCCATCAAAAACGGCGCCCCGATTCGTCTGTTGCAGCGCGGACTCGACACGACCTCACGGAGTGATGAAAGCGGTGAGGTCTTCTATGCTGGCTCCGTGGCCGCACCCTCGGATTGAGCCACATCCGGCAGGCAACCGACACGACATCTAACCAGCATCCCACCATGTCCGACCCACGCTTTCTCTGCGATGAAATGCTGCAACGACTGGGGCGCTGGCTGCGCGCCGCCGGCTACGACACCGCCATCGCTACCCCGGGCAGCGAGGACCGTACCCTGGTCGCCCAGGCCCATGCCGAACAGCGCTGGCTGATTACCCGCGACCGTCACCTGGCCCGCTTTCGAAACGGTGACGGACGCGTCGTGCTGCTGAGCGCCAACGCGACCACCGAACTGGCCGCCGAACTTTCCAACCGATTTCAAATCGACTGGCTGCACCGCCCGTTCACCCGCTGCCTGGAGTGCAACACGCCCCTGGTCCCGGCCACGCCGGCGCAACTGGATCGCGTACCGAAAAGCGCCCTGGCGATCGCCCGGGAAGGATGGTATTGCCCCACTTGCGACAAGGTTCTCTGGCGAGGCAGCCACGTGCGCCGGATGCGCCGCACGTTGGAGCATTTCGAGCGCGGTGAATGGGATATCGCGACGGAGTAAACGGCTGCGGCCGGTCAGGCGGCGGGCATCGGTGCCGACCGGGGCAGTTCCACGACAAAGCGCGTCAGCCCGTCCGCCGATTCCGCCCGGATCGTGCCGGAATGGGCGTGAATCAACGCCTGGGTGATGGCGAGCCCCAGCCCCACGCCCGTGGCCTCATCCCGACTCCGGGCGGGATCACCACGGTAGAAACGATCAAACAGGCGTGGCAGTTCCTCGGGCGGAATGGTCTCGCCGTCGTTCTCGACCGTTAGCTCGACCATCCCGTTTCGGTCATGGATGAACACCCCGACCTGACCGCCCGGCCGAGAGTGGCGCAGCGCATTGGACAGCAGGTTGCTCAGCGCCCGGCGCAGCATCAGACGGTTGCCGCGGATAACGGCTTTGCCCGACGAAAAAAGCGTTACCCCTTCCTCCTCGGCAAGCGCATCATAAAAATCGAGCAGATCGGCGATTTCCTCATGCAACCGAAGTTCCTGTGTCGATGGGATCGACACCCCGTTGTCCGTCTTGGCAAGAAACAGCATGTCACTGATCATCCGCGACAACCGGTCCAGCTCTTCGACGCTGGAGGCCAACACCTCCTGGTACTCACCAGAGCTACGCGAACGGCTCAAGGCAACCTGGGTCTGGGTGAGCAAATTGCTGACCGGCGTGCGCATTTCATGGGCAATATCCGAGGAGAAATTGGATAGTCGCCGAAAGGCCTCCTCAAGCCGGTCGAGCATGCAATTGAGCTCATGGGCAAGGCCGGTCAACTCTCGGGGCACCGAATCCTCCGGCAACCGCTGGCTTAGCTGACTGGCCGTGACAGCGGCGGCGCGCTGCTGGATCAGTCGCAGAGGCGACAACCCGCGACGGGCCGCCCACCAGCCCAGCAGACCACTTAACACGGTGGCAATCGGGATAAAGACAAACAGTGTGCGGCTGTAGCGATCCATGAATCGATCGTGATGATCGATGTTGATGGCAGCCGTCAAAATCAATGGATCAATGTCAGCCAGCTCGGGCTCGATTCGCTTGACGAGCCCCCGGTATTTAGACTGGCCAGTCTCCCAAGAAAATACACTGGGCGTTTCCCCCTCGCCCAGCGCACGGATCTTTTCGACGGGAAATGCGGTTTGCGATGATGACAGCAGCACGCTCCCGCCCGTCGTCTCGACAGACAACTGAAGCCCGGGGTCGCTACGAAACATTTCATCGACCGATTGTTGCAGGGCCGGTAGCTCCTCTTGGGCCGGCGGGCGCGCTAGAAGGCGTTCAAGCACCTCCACCTTGCTTTGCAGAATGCCGCGATCCATTTCCACGAAATGCCGTTCGACGGCCGCATGTAAGACCCAGGCAAGACCAATCAACACGGCTGACGACACCAGAACAAAGAGCAACGTCAGGCGCGTCGTGAGGGAGGCCGGGTGGTTCATGCTTCTCCCTCGACCTCCATGACATATCCCATACCGCGGATCGTGCGAATGAGACGGTTATCGAACGGCTCGTCCACCTTGCGACGCAACCGGCGCACCGCCACCTCGACCACGTTAGTGTCACTGTCGAAGTTCATGTCCCAGACCTGCGAGGCAATCAAGGACCGGGGCAGCACCTCCCCCTTCCTCCTCATGAACAATTCGAGCAAGGCGAATTCCTTGGCCGTGAGATCAATGCGCTGACCCGCCCGGGTCGCCCGATGGCCGAGCAAGTCAAGCTCCAGATCAGCCACTTTGAGTGTCGTGGACTCCGGCTCGCCGCGTCCCCGTCGAAGAAGGCTCCGGACCCTCGCCAACAACTCCGAGAAGGCGAACGGTTTTATCAGGTAATCGTCCGCACCCAGTTCGAGCCCACGCACCCGATCCTCTACCTGGTCACGCGCCGTCAGGAACAGCACCGGCACATCGCGACCGCCTCGCCGCAGGGTCTCGAGGATCTGCCAACCATCCATGCCGGGAAGCATGACGTCGAGAATGAGGAGGTCATGATCCTCCGTCAGAGCCATGTGTAGCCCCTCCACGCCGTCGGCCACCAGATCCACCGAGTATCCGGCCTCACTGAGGCCTTGCCTCAGATAGCTGCCCGTCTTGCGTTCGTCCTCGACGATCAAAACCTTCATACACATCTCCAGTCCGAGACAGACCGCCAGTTTGCCATTCGCCGCCCGGCGGCGCGTTCAGGTTACAGCGTTGTCATTTTCCGGTCAGGTTAACGACAAGGAATCGAACTACCCTTGGTGACGTACCTTATGAAGTCGAACCAGGGGAAATGAACCCATCGCACGCACCGTTCTCGAAAGCCTATGCTGGTCGGCTTCTCAGGAAAATAAGCAGCGGGCCACCGAAAACGATTGTTTAATCACGCGTTGTTGGAGAAAAAGAAATGGATCGTCGCCTCTTCCTCAAGAGCAGTCTCGCCGCCGCGACCACAACGGCTTTCGGCGCGACAGCCACAAAAGTAGCCTGGGCGCGCCCGAACGCTCGTCCCACCTTGCCGATGCCCGGCTTGCTCGATCTGACACAAACCGGCCGCCTTGACCTTGTGGCCCAACAAGGCCGCCACCGCTTTGGTCAAGACAGCGCACCCTCCTCGACGTTTGGCTACAACCAGGCCTACCTGGGACCGATCGTTCGCGCCAATCAAGGGCAGGAAATCGCGGCTCGCATTCTAAACGACCTCCGGGAGCCGCTCGCCACCCACTGGCATGGACTGATCGTCCCCGGCGAAGTGGACGGCGGCCCACACCAGGCAATCAACCCCGGCGAGGTTTGGGAGCCTATCCTTCCCATCGACCAACCGCCGTCCACCGCCTGGTTTCATGCCCATACCCATCCCCACACGGCCAGGCAGGTCTACTCCGGTCTGGCCGGCGTTTTCCAGATCAGCGATGGACGAGACGACGAGCGCGGCCTGCCCCACGAACACGGGGTCGACGATCTCACTCTGGTCCTGCAGGACCGGCGGTTCGATGAGGCCGGGCGCCTTTCCTACCGCCTGGGGATGTTCGACCGGATGCAAGGTTTCCGGGGAGATCAAATCGTGGTCAACGGCGCCCCGAACCCTCGATCAAGCGTGCCTCGTTCGATCGTGCGACTTCGGCTTTTGAACGGTTCGAACGCCCGCATTTATCACCTGCGTTTCGATGATGGCCGTCCGATGCATGTCATCGCCTCGGATTCCGGCTACTGGTCCGACGCGGTCCCGACCAACGAGCTTCGCCTGGCACCCGGCGAACGTTTTGAGGTACTGGTCGACTTTAGTGACGGGCGTGACGTCAGCCTGCTGACCGGGCCCGATCAAAACCGGGGAGGCCCCGGGATGATGGGCATGATGAGCAATATGCGCTCGTTCACCACGGGCTTCCTTGACGATGACCTGCCGATTCTTTCCTTCCATCCCGGTGGTCGCAAGGGCGCCATCGATCGCATGCCCGAGAAGATCGATGACGATCTCGGTCAACCCCCAACGAACTTCGCTCGCAAGCGACGGTTTTCTCTGGACATGATGCTCGGAGGCATGCCGATGGGGGGAGGCATGATGGGCAGAGGCGGTGCCGGGCCGACCATGGGGATCAACGGTCGGGCTTTCGACATGCAGCACATCAACGAGCAGGTATCCCTCGGCACCACGGAGCATTGGGTCATCGAGAGCGACATGATGATGCACCCATTCCATATCCACGGTGTTCGATTCCGGGTTCTGGCCGACGAGACCGGGCAAGCTCCGCGCCTGGAAAACCGTGGCTACAAGGACACCGTGCTGGTGGATGGCCGCGCCGAGGTCGCCGTGGAATTCACGCAGCCGGCCGCCCGGGAGACACCCCTCATGTACCACTGTCACATCCTGGAACACGAAGACGCCGGAATGATGGGCCACTTCAGCGTTTCCTGACTTTTGGGGCGGGGTTTGCCAAGGCGCGAGCGAAAGGTCCGCTGCCGGCGGGCAACCGACAGCCGCCGGCGTTATCGCGTATGACACCCAATGCAAGGGCTACCAACGGGAGGCAAGAATATGGATTACGGACATTTCATGGGGTTCGGAGGGGGCTTCATGTGGATCATCTGGCCTCTCTTTATCGCCGCCATCGTCTGGCTGGTTCTCGTCATCTCGAGACGAGATCGTTCGTCAGAACCTTCCAGCGCCAGAGAGATTCTTGATCGCCGCTATGCGAATGGCGAAATCGACGAAAAGACTTACGACCGCATGAAGCGCGATCTGAAATA
>JAGXGL010000039.1 GCA_024636755.1 Guyparkeria sp.
GCGCGAGGCCAACATGGCGGAAAAGCGCGTTGAGGTCCGTCGCCTGGCCATCAACCAGAGCGAAGAGGCCGTGCGCCTGGAGAAACTGCGCTACCAGCAGGGCCTGGCGACCATGACCGAGCTGCTCGCCGCGCAGACCGAAGTGGACAACGCGCGTGCCGAGCTGATCCGGGCCCGTTTCCAGCGGACCATGCAGCGCGCCGCTCTGTGGCTGGCACTGGGCGAACTCAACCCCGAACGGGTCGAGTCGGTGCGCGCCGACGGCGTAAAGGCGGCACTGGACACCTCCGAATCCTGATCGGCCGGCACGCCCCGGCCACGGTACCTATTGCGATCCAACGAACGAGATCCATCGATGATGCAGCAAGCGACACCCCCCCTCTCCCCAGTCACGGACCACCGATTTGCAAGTCGGCTGGTCGCCCCCCTGCTCGCCGGCCTTCTGCTGGCTAGCTGTGGCGGCGAGCCAACCGAGCAACCGACGGCTGGTGCCGAGAACACGATCCAAGCCGACTGGATCACGGTGGATGCCGGCCAGGTCGACGACACGGCACTCTTCCCCGGCACGGTGATCGCCAGCGACCAGTCGCCGATCGCCTCGCGGATGATGGGCTACGTGCGGGAAATCAACGTCCGCGAGGGCGAGAGCGTCGAAAAGGACCAGCCGCTGCTCACCATCGACCAGAGCGACGTCGACACGCAGATCCGTCAGGCCCAAGCGGCCTTGGCAAAGGCCCGCTCCGGCCTGGCGAACGCGCGCAGCAACTACGAGCGTTTCCAGCGGCTGTACGACCAGAACGCCGTACCCAAGCAGCAGTTCGAGCAGATGCGCACGGCCTACGAGGTGGCCCAGGGGGATTACCAGGCCGCTCAGGCCGCGGTCGAGCAGGCGCAGTCGCAGGTCAATTACGCCCAGATCCGCGCCCCGTTTGCCGGGACCATCGTCCAGCGCATGGTCGATCCCGGCCAGCTGGCCACCCCCGGACAGCCGTTGCTGATGCTGATGGGTAGCGGCGATCGCGAGATACAGGTCGAGGTCGACGACCAGGCCTACTCGCGACTGTCCGAAGGCGACACGCTCGAGGTGGGCTACCGCGACAACGACGGCAACCCGGCCTCTTTCTCCGCGGATGTACTGCGACTGGTATCGGCCGCCGATCCGATCACCCGCACCCACACGGTCAAGCTGAGCGTGCCGTCCGACCTGTCCCTGACGCCGGGCAATTTCGTCACCGTCAGCGTGGTTCTCGACCAGAAGGCGGCGATCCTGGTGCCAACGGGCGCCATCCATGATCGCGGCGGCATGCAGGGCGTGTTCGTACTGGACGGCGAGGATCGGGCGCGGTTCCGCATTGTCCGCGTCGGCCAGGAGCGTGCTGGCGAAGTGGTCGTGCTGGCCGGCCTGCGTGACGGCGACCGCGTGATTACCGAGGCCCAGGGTCGACTGGCCAACGGCGTCAAGGTCGTATCGAGCAACGCAAGCGAGGGTGATGCATCGTCATGAGCCAGACGAACAACGCCAAGGAGCCGAAGCTGAATCTCGCGGGCCGGCTTGCCAACAGCTTTCTGTATTCCAAGATCACCGCCCTGATCATGATCGCCATCACGCTATTCGGCCTGATGGCAGTCCTGATCACCCCGCGCCTGTATAACCCGGAGATCGTGGTCCCCGGGGCACAGATCTTCGTGCAACGCCCGGGCAACGATGCCGCCCAGATCGAGGACCAGGTGGTCAAGCCACTCGAAGCGCTGATGGCGCGCCTCAAGGGTGTCGAGCACACCTACGGGATGGCCATGGATGATCTGGGAATGGTCACCGTGCAGTTCGAGGTGGGCAGCGACGAGGAGGCGAGCCTGCTGCGGCTGTACAACGAGATCACCCGCAACCTCGACCGCCTGCCACCCAATACCAGCATGCCGCTGGTCAAGAGCATCGGCATCACCGACGTGCCGATCATGAGCCTCACCCTGAGCTCGGAGGAACTGGACAGCACCCAGTTGCGCGAGGTCGGCCAGCGCGTGCTTGAGCAGGTCCAGAACGTGCCAGAGGTGGGTGCCAGCGAGGTTATCGGCGGCCACCGCCGCGTGCTGGCGATCGACATCGACCCGCAGCGCCTGGCGGCCACCGGCGTGCCGATGAGCCGACTGAGCGAGATGCTCCAGGGCGCCAATGTCGTACTGCCGGGTGGCGCACTGACCCACGACAACCGGGAATTCCGTCTGCGCACGGATGCGGCCTTCACCGGACCGGAAGATCTGGAGAACCTCGTCATCGGTCAGCACGAGCAGCGACCGATCTATCTCGCCCAGGTCGCTAACATCTCCTACACGCCCGAGGAAAACGACCAGTACACCACCCATGCCTACGGGCCGGCCAACGACATGGGCAAGCGGGCGGGCGACCCGACGGCCGCGGTGACCGTCACCGTGGGCAAACGCGCGGGGGCCAACGCCGTGACGGTCGCCGCCGCGGTCAAGGAAAAGCTTGCGGTGATCGAGCGCGAGCTGCTTCCCGAGCAGGTCGATCTGACCATCACGCGCGATTACGGTGATCGGGCGGACGATGCGGTCAACACCCTGATCGAGCACCTCGGCGTGGCCGTGCTGGTGGTGCTGATCATCCTGTTCTTCTTCCTCGGCTGGCGCGAGGCGCTGATCGTCACCCTGACCGTGCCGTTGACGCTGTTCGTGGTTCTCGGGGTGGGCTGGATCTTCGGTCAGACCATCAACCGCATCTCGCTGTTCGGCCTGATCCTGTCGTTGGGCCTGTTGGTCGATGCCGCGATCGTGGTGATCGAGAACATCCACCGGCACATGCACGCGGGCAAGGAGCCGTCATTCTCCGACCTGTTGGTGAAGGCGACCAACGAGATCGGCAACCCGACCAACATCGCGACCCTGGCGGTCATCCTCGCCTTCGTGCCGATGGCGTTCGTCTCGGGGATGATGGGGCCGTTCATGCTGCCGATCCCGATCAACGTCTCGATCGCGATGATCGCCTCGCTGATCCTGGCCTACATCATCGTGCCCTGGACGGCATACCGCTGGCTGGGCCCGAAGGCCCGCAAGGCGCTCGCCAAACGCGAAACCCTCGAAGGCGACCCACACCACGAGGACTGGCTGATGCGCAACTACAAGCGCATCACCAAGCCGTTGCTCGGTTCGCGAATGTTCTCGCTGGCGTTCCTCCTGTTCGTGCTTGGCCTGATGATCGCCTCGATGCTGATGCCGGCATGGCAGTTTGTCCGTGACGCGGGCATGAACGGCCCGCTTTCGCCGGCCGGCGTGAGCCTCAAGATGCTGCCCGAGGGCAACGTCGACACCTTGCTGCTCGAGGTCAACACCCCCGAAGGCACGGCCACCGAAGGCACGTCCCTGATCGCCGATGCGGTCGGTGGTGTCATATCGCGGAACCAGTACGTGACCGACTACCAGACCTACGTGGGTCGTACGGGGCCGTTGACCTTCGCCGGCATGGTCCGTGGCGACATGATGCGACAGGCACCCAACATGGCGCAGATTCGCGTCAACCTGGTCGATCGTCACCATCGCCCCGTGACCAGTGAAGTCGCCATGGGAATGTGGGAACAGCTCGAACCGGTGCGCGAGCAGTACGCCGATTCCGGTATCAAGATGTTCCTGACACCGCCCGGCCCGCCGGTCCGCGCCCAGGTACTCGCCCGCATCCACGGGCCGGACTACGAAACCCTGCGCGATATCGCCAGGCAGGTACGCGAGCGCTTCGACGACGTCTACGGCATGATCAACGTCGACGATTCGATCACCGCCGATGCGCCGGAATACCGCATCGAGGTCAATCAGACCAAGGCGCTGCAGTCGGGCATCGCCCCGGCACAGATCGCCAAGGTGGTCCACGAGTACGTCAACGGGCAAACGCTCGGCACGGTGCACGACACCGACACCTCCGAGCCGGTCAACGTCGTGCTGCGACTCGACCAGGCCAACCGCGCCTGGATCCGCCAGATCCGCGACCTGACCGTCACTACCCCCGAAGGCAGAGCGGTAAAGATCGGCAACCTGGTCGACATCCGCGAGGGCACGGTCACCAAGCCGATCATGGACCGTGACCAGCACCCGGTGGTCTTCGTTCAGGGCGATCTGCTCGGCTCGAGCCCCGTCTACGCCACGTTGACACTCAACAAGTGGCTCAACGAGATGGAGCTGGACGATAACGTCAAGATCAGCACCGGCAACCTCGGTTTCTTCGACACCCAGCCAAATGACCTCGAGGGCTATCAAGCACTCTGGGGCGGCGACATGCGACTGACTCTCGACGTTTTCCGTGACCTGGGGGCGGCATTCATCGTCGCGCTGGTCTTCATCTACCTGCTGCTGGTCGCCTACTACCAGTCATTCATGCTGCCGTTGATCGTGATGGGCGCCATCCCGCTCACCCTGGTCGGCATCTTCCCGGGCCACTGGCTGTTCGGCATGCCTTTCAACGCGACATCGATGATCGGTTTCATCGCGCTGGCAGGGATCGTGGTAAGGAACTCGCTACTGTTGATCGACTTTATCCTTGACTACCGGCAGCAAGGCTACGGGTTGAAGGAATCGGTACTCGAGGCCGGGGCGGTGCGCTTCCGCCCGATCCTGCTCACCGCACTGGCGATCATGTTCGGTTCGGCGATCATGATCACCGATCCCGTCTTCGGTGGGCTGGCCGTCTCGCTGATCTTCGGCACCTTCGCCTCGACCATGCTGACCCTGCTCGTGATCCCGATCATGTACTACTTCTGGCAGCTCGATCAGCAGATCAAGGCCGAGAAGAAAAAGGCCCGGGCGGCATGACCGGCGCGACTTGACGACTCAGGTCGGCCCACCAAACCACCGCAAACCAAAAAACCGCGATCCCGGGCAGCCGGGCTCGCGGTTTTCTTTGCCTTGAACGCCTACACTCCGCCAGTCAAAACCACTGAACATGTCGCTATGGCCGAACACCCACTGACACCCCTGCACGCCGATCCATTCGAGCGCGCCCTCGTGGACACCAACGCCCTGCCCTGGGTGCAATCCCCGGAACCGACCGTGGAGCGAAAACTGATCGAACGCGAGGGCGGCGACGGCACGCGGGCAACCAGTCTGGTGCGTTTTGCCCCGGGGGCGTCGTTCCCCGAACACGTGCATCACGGCGGCGAGGAGTTTCTGGTGCTCGATGGGGCATTCTGCGACGAAACCGGCTGTTTTCCGGCTGGGCATTACGTCCGCAATCCGCCCGGCTCGCGCCACCGTCCGAGCGCGCCGGATGGCTGCGTGATCCTGGTGAAGCTGCACCACCTCGACCCGCGCGAGGGCGAGCAGATCGTGGTCGACACGCGCCACACGGCTTGGCAGTCGGGGCTGGTGGACGGGCTGGAGGTGATGCCGCTGGGCGGCTTCGAGGGCGAGCACACCGCGCTGGTGCGATGGGCGCCGGGCACCCGTTTCAAGGCGCACCGTCACTTCGGTGGCGAGGAGATCTTCGTCATCGAAGGCACCTTTGCCGACGAGCGTGGTGAATACCCCGCCGGTACCTGGCTGCGCAACCCGCACTGGAGTCGGCACGCGCCCTACTCCGAAACCGGCTGCACCATTTGGGTCAAGACCGGACATCTGCCCATTCCCGATGCCTGGTATCGGGAGACTCAAGCAAGCCGGTAATGAGCGTCAGTCTGTGTCAGAAGGCAGCGAGACGGTGGTTGCCGCGATCGAGGCCCCCTGCGCGGCGAGTCGGGTCATCAACTGATCAACTAGGGATTGCGCGCCCTCGGCATAGTGCTCGGCGTCATTGGTCTCGAGCTCGAGGGTTTCATCGAAGATCATGGCCTCAAGCAATTGCCGCTCGGCGGCCCGATACCAGCTGCAGGCCACTTTCATCTGCACCTCACCCTGCGCCTGGACTCCCCCGCTGGGGCCGAGTTGATGTTCCAGGCGCTGGAGCTCGCAGTACAGGCTCAGATCGGAGGGCACACGCGCCCCACCGCGGATAACGGTTCTCACCCAGGGCTGAGACGAGAGGGTCTCGTCGATGATCTCGTTGAGCATTACGCCAGGCGGACTGGCCCAGCGATTGTCGCGGTAGTAGGACAACGATTGACGCCCATGGCTGTAGGCCATGTCGCGGCGGTCGATCGCGCTGGCGGCGCGCGTCTCGATCAATCGGACGATCACCGGTTCACTGACGTCAGCAACCTCCATCACCGGATCCGGCGCAACCAGCCGCCACTGCTGCGGCTCCCCATCCCGTTCCGGCAAGACGGCACAGCCGCCCAACAGCAGCGCGACCCCGAGCGCCATCAGCGGCCGCGCGAGACCGGAATCCGGTTTTGTTTCAACAAGGTGGTTCATTTTTCTCTCATCCTGGTTCAGGTCGCGACTCGCGTTTAACGGTTCGCCTCACCGGGTCCCGGGGCGCGCTGGTCACCACCGAAGATCGCCCGCGACGGATCGTCGTCCAGCGTCGAGGTGAATTCGCTGAGTCGGCGGGACAAGTCGCGAAGATCACGGATCAGCAGACTGATGTCGGGCAGCGTCTGGCGCGAAATCTCGTCGGCAGCCCGTTCCCCCGCCTGGCTAAAGCCCACCGTCACCTCGGCGGCCGTGGCCACCCGATCGGCGGTCTGCTCGAAGGTATCCATGGTCACCGAGGCCTTGCCGATTGCCAGATCGAGCGAGTCCATGGTGTCATCGGCCCGGGCGAGCAGGCGCTCGCCGTTCTCGGTCAGCGCGGCCGTGTTCTCCGCGGTGCGCGAGGCATTTTTCAACAAGGAACGGAGCGTCTCGCGCTCCTCGGCGAGCGTCCCGGTGATCTGATCCAGATTCGCGACGGTACGGTCCACCGCCTGCAGGTTTTCCTCGCTCAGCAACCGGTCGATCCGTTCACTGACCGCGACCAGCCGCACCATGGTGTCGTTGAGCCCGCCTTCGAGCTTGGAAAATAGCGACGGCTCGTAGGGAATCAGCGGGCAGCAGGCATCCGGGGCAGCCGGGAGATCTTCCTCGGCCGAGCCACCCTTAAGGTTGAGCACGCTCAAGCCCGTGACACCCTGCGGCTGCAGTTGGGCGCTGGTATCGGCCCGAATAGGCACGGTCTGGTCGATCAACAACCGAATACGGATATTGTCCGGGTTGCGCCGATCGATGCGGATGGTATCCACGTAACCCACGTCCACCCCGTGGTAGTAAACGCGGCTGTCACTGTTCAGCCCGGAGACGCTGTCGGTCGCGTAGACCAGATACGGGCTGTACTGACGGGAAGACCCCCCGCTGTAAAGCCACCAGGCGGTCAACACCGACGCGCCGAGCAGCAGCACGACGAACAATCCCACGATGCTGTAATTGACCTTCGATTCCATGACCGCGCCCTAGGTGCTCCCCCGATTTGTTCCCGGCTGACTCGCTTCGAGTTTGGCATACTCCGCCGACCGACTGCCGCGGAAATAGGCAATCAGCTCCGGCTCGTCGCGTTGCGCCAGATCGGCCGCGGGGGCGAAGGCCAGCACGCGCTTTCGAGCCAGAAACGCCACCGCGTCCGAACCACGCCAGATCGAATCGAGGTCATGGGTGGCCTGTATGACCGTCAGCCCGAGCGAATCGGTCAGCTCGCGGATCAGGTCATCAAACCCCGCCGCCGCGATCGGATCAAGCCCCGACGTGGGCTCATCAAGGATCAGCAGACGCGGATCAAGCGCCAGCGCACGTGCCAGGGCAGCGCGCTTGACCATGCCACCGGAGAGTTCGGCCGGATACTTGACAGCGCTATCGGCCGGCAGGCCGGCAAGCAGCACCTTGCTCATTGCCAGTTCTTCCAGCCAGCGTCCACGAATCGAGGTGTGTTCACGCAGTGGCAGCATGACATTTTCCAGCACCGTCAGGGCGGTGAACAACGCCCCGCCCTGGAACAACAGCCCAATCCGCCGCCGCAAATCACGTTGAGCCCGTTCACCCACCTCGAGGGCATTCTCGCCAAACAGCTCCAATTGCCCCGCATCGGGGTGCCGCAGCATCGACAGGGTGCGCAACAGGACCGTCTTGCCGCTCCCCGACCCGCCGACCAGCGAGATGATGCGTCCCGGCGGCAGCTCGAGGTCCAGGTCCTCGTGGACGCACTCCTTGCCAAAGCAATTGCGAATGCCGATCAGACGGGCAACCGGCGCCATCGATTCGCTCTGCGCTGGGCTGTGGTTGTGGGACGCCATCGCCAGTCAATATCCCATCAGGTTGAAGAGCACGGAGAACGCGGCATCGATCACGATCACCAGGAAGGTGGCCTGTACCACGCTCACCGTGGTCGCCCGACCCACGGCCAACGCGCTGCCGGCCACCCGCATCCCCTGCATGCAGCCGACCAACGCGATCGCGATGGCGAATACCGGCGTCTTGATCAGCCCGAGCATCAGGGTGGTCAGGTCGACCACCTCCGGCAAGCGATCGAAATAGACCGAGAAGCTCACGTCGAAGCTGTAGGCCGCGACCACCGCGCCCCCCAACAACCCCATCAGGTTGGCAAACACCGTCAACAGGGGCAGCACCACCATCAGGGCGATGATCTTGGGCAGAATGAGAATATCGAACGGCGAAATACCGATCGATCGCAGCGCGTCGATCTCTTCGGTGATCCGCATCGTCCCCAGTTGGGCGGTATACGAGGACCCCGTCCGTCCGGCGACGATGATGGCGGTCAGTAGCGGCCCCATCTCGCGCAGTGTGATGATGGCAACCAGGTTGACGATCAGGATATTGGCACCGAAATCGGCCAGGGTCGCGCCGGCCTGGTAGGCCATCACCATCCCGACCAGGAACGACAACAGGCCGACAATACCCAGCGCCCGCAACCCGGCGGCCTCGATTTCGGCCACCACCTCACGCCAGCGGATGCGCCAGGGGAACGCGATCAGCTTGCCACCGCGCACCACCAGTTCGCCGATGAACGCGAGAAAGGCATTGCCCTCGGTAAACTTGGCGACGCTCGCCCGGCCGATTTTCGCCAGCACGCCCTCGCGCGGCGGTCGAGGTGCCTTGGGTGGCGGCAACCGCCCCTTGAGCAACTCGATCAGGTTGCGCTGCCTCTGAGGAAGCTCCCCGAGATCCACCGACGCCCCGGCCTGCTCCAAGTGATCGACGATCCGGGCAAGCCTCAGTGCCCCGGCGCTGTCGAGTGCGTCAAGTTCCCCCTCAACCCGAACCGTCATGCCGGACTCGTCCGAGCCACTGAACCCGGCAGATAATGACCGATCGATTGCCGAGAGGGCGTCGGACTGCGCCAGGGTCCATTCACCGGTCAGATGCAGATGCCACACATCCTCATCGCCCCGGTCGAGGGCGACGCGCGGCGGCGCATTCACGGAAGATCCTTTTTCTGGCATGAACCGGGCGATCTCGGTGGCTTGATCGGACGGGAAGTATCGACGGCGTCAGCGCAGGTCATTACCACCGGGGATTCCCGCCCCGGCACGAGACAATTGGTGCAAACGCTAACAACGACGCTGCTCAAGCGTAGGCGCAAACCGCACCCCCCGTCCATCCGCGTCGGCGAGGTTTCCACCGCCCGCCTCACCAGCACTCAGTTGCGTCGGTCGAACGAGACGAACCTGATAGAATACCGGACCTTTTTATGGCGATTGCCACGCGCCTCGACCACGCCGGCAAAAGCAACCCACGCGGACAACCGCGACACGAGGAGATGCCCATGGAAAAACAGCGCTTGCAAAAGGTCCTCGCGGCCATGGGGCTGGGCTCGCGTCGCAAGATCGAGAACTGGATTGCCGAGGGCGCGGTCAGCGTCAACGGCCAGACCGCGAGCCTGGGCGACCAGGCCGGGCCCGGCGACATCATCGAAATGGGTGACCGACGCATCCAGGTACCCGACGTGCGGCCGGTCCGCCGCGTGTTGATCTACCACAAGCCCGAGGGGCAGATCAGCGCCAATCACGACCCCCAAGGTCGTCCCACCGTCGCCGAGAACCTGCCTCCGATCCGCGAGGGGCGCTGGATCACGGTCGGTCGACTCGACTTCAATACCAGCGGCCTGCTGCTGGTGACCAACGACGGCGAGCTCGCCAACCGTCTGATGCACCCGAGCTACGGCATCGAGCGCACCTACGCCGTTCGCGTGTTCGGTGGCCTGAGCGACGAACAGCAGAAACAACTGCTTGCGGGGGTCGAACTCGACGACGGCCCGGCCAGCTTCAAGCGCCTGGCCGATGCCGGCGGCCAGGGGCAAAATCACTGGTACCACGTCACCTTGCACGAGGGGCGCAACCGCGAGGTGCGCCGCATGATCGAGTCCGTCAATGGGGCGGTATCCAGGCTGATCCGCATCAGCTACGCCGGGGTCACCCTGCCGCCACGCCTGCGGCCCGGCAAGGTCCAGGAACTCGAACCCGACGTTCAGGGCGCCCTCGCCGAACTGGTGGGCCTCAAGGCCGAGAACCGGCAAAAGACGCTGGGACGCCACGACGCGCGCCGCGCCCACAAGCCGTTCAAGGCCGGCCAGTCGGTGCGTGACAGCAAGGGCGCCAAGCCCCGCCGCGGCGGGGGCGACAAGAGTGCGGGCCCGGTCAGTCACTCGCTCAAACGCGAAACGACCATCAAGCCGGCCACCTCGCGACGCAAGGCCGGTGCCGCGCCCAACCGCCGCGGCGGAACGAGCCGCTAAGGCGAGAGGCCCCGGGCCTTCAGCGCTTGCCTCCTTAGCGCTTGAAGGCGACGCGCCCGCCACCAACACTGGGGAGACCATGCAAGAAAACAGCTCGCTGACCAACCAGCTCCTGATCGCCATGCCCAACCTGGAGGATCCCAACTTCAGCCACAGCGTGACGTACATCTGCGAAGACAACGACGAGGGCGTGATGGGTATCACCATCAACCGCCCGCTGGAGCTCGACCTCGGCGACATCCTCGACCACATGAGCATCACCTGCACCGATCCCGACGTGCGCGGTCAACAGGTATTCATGGGCGGGCCGATCGCGCTCGAACGGGGCTTCGTCCTGCACGCGCCCCACGGCGGCTGGGAGTCGACCCTGGAAGTGACTGACCGCATCGGCCTGACCACCTCGAAGGACATCCTCCAGGCGCTGGCCGACGGCGCGGGCCCGAAACAAGTCATCGTCGCGCTCGGCTACTCCGGCTGGAGCCGCGAACAGATCGATCACGAGATTGCCGAGAACAGCTGGCTCAACGTCGAGGCCACCGAGGAAATCCTGTTCGATCAGCCGATCGAGGAACGCTGGACGACCGCGGCGAGCCAACTCGGTATCGACATCAACCTGCTCTCCGGCGAGTCCGGCCACGCCTGATGACCGAAGTGGGGCCCGATTCGCCGACGCAAGGATCGATGAGTGTCGGCTCCCTGGTACTCGGTTTCGATTACGGCGAGTGGCGCATCGGCATCGCCGTGGGCGACCGGCGCATCGGCACCGGGCGTCCGCTCACGACCCTGCACAACCGCAACGCCGACCAGATCGACTGGACCGCGATCGAGGCGCTGATCGACGAGTGGCAACCCAGCGCGCTGGTGCTGGGCTGGCCCATCGACGACACGGGACGCTGTTACCCGCAAGCCGCCGCCATCCGCCGTTTTGGCAATCGCCTGCGTGAGCGCCGCGGCCTGCCAGTGTTCGTCGTCGATGAACGCCTGAGCTCCGAACAGGCCGCCGAGCGGCTGGTCAATCGTCTGGGTCGCCGTGCCGTCGAACGCGATCAGGGCCAGATCGACGCCATGGCAGCGGCCGTCATCCTCGATACCTTCTTTATCCTGCCGGCGCCGCGTTCGATCGAGACCGTCACCAAGGCCGAGGTCACGCAAAACCTGGTCGACTCTCCCGCCACGTCGCGGCATTGATACAATTCGTCCCCACCAACTGCTCCCGGACTCCCCAGCGATGACACAGACCGACCGCCTGCTGCCCGTGAACGAGGCCATCGAACGGCTCGAGGCCCAGATCCGCTCGGATCGGCAGGAGGGCGCGCTGGTCGATCCGCTGATCATCGGCATTCACACCGGCGGGGTCTGGGTGGCCGATGCCCTGCACCGGGCACTGGGCTGCAGCGAGCCGCTGGGGCGCTTGAACATCACCTTCTATCGTGATGATTTCAACACCCTCGGCCTGCACCCGCAGGTCAGCCCCTCGGACCTGTCGGTGGATGTCGATGGTCGCGATATCATCCTGGTCGACGACGTGCTGTTCACCGGGCGCACCGTGCGCGCGGCGATGAACGAGCTGTTCGACTACGGCCGACCCCGCCGGATTGCCCTGGCGGTGCTCTACCAGCGCGACGGCCGCGAACTGCCGATCTGCGCCGACTGGGCGGGCCAGGAGCTGAACCTCGGTCCCGACGAGCAGATCCACGTCGACGGGCCGGACCCGATGACCGCCCGCCTCGTCACCAGCAAGGAGAGCTGAGCGCCATGGCCGTGAAATTCGTCCGCCCCAAGATCCCGAAGTTCGCCCCGGACCCTTGGGCGATCCAGTTCGACGATCAGGGCCGCCTGCGCCACCTGCTGACCATCGAGGGGCTCGGGCCGCAGTGGATCACGCGCATCCTCGATACCGCCGAGGGTTTCGTCTCGGTCACCGATCGCGAGATCAAGAAGGTGCCGCTGCTGCGTGGGCGGACCGTGGTCAACCTGTTCTTCGAGTCCTCGACCCGGACCCGCACCACCTTCGAGCTCGCCGCCAAGCGCTTGTCTGCCGACGTCCTCAACCTCAATCTCGCGACCTCGGCGACCAAGAAGGGCGAAAGCCTGCTCGACACGCTCCGCAATATCGAGGCGATGCAGGCCGACATGTTCGTCGTGCGCCACGACCAGTCCGGCGCCGCACATTTCATCGCTCGTCACGTCGCCCCGCACGTCTCGGTACTCAATGCCGGCGACGGCTGGCATTCGCATCCGACACAGGCACTGCTCGACGCCTTCACCATCCGTCGGCACAAGGGGGATTTCACGTCCCTGCGGGTCGCGATCGTCGGCGACATCCGCCATTCCCGGGTGGCCCGCTCGCAGATGCACGTGCTCAACTCGCTCAATGTGGGTGAACTGCGCGTGATCGCCCCACGCACCTTGCTCCCCACCCACGTCGAGAAACTCGGCGTGCGCGTGTTCCACGACATGCGCGAGGGCCTCAAGGACGTCGACGTGGTCATCATGCTCCGCCTGCAGCGCGAGCGCATGGAAGCAGGCCTGCTGCCCAGCGAAGAGGAGTTCTACCGCCTCTACGGCCTGACCGAGGAGAAGCTCGCCTGGGCCAAGCCCGATGCGATCGTCATGCATCCGGGTCCGGCCAATCGCGGCGTGGAAATCGAATCATCGGTGGCCGATGGCCCGCAATCGGTGATTCTCGAGCAGGTATCCAACGGCATCGGGGTGCGCATGGCGGTGATGAGCCTGTGCATGAGCGCCAACCGGGGAGAGAACGCATGAAGGACGCACCGGAAAACCTCGGCATCGACCACGACCCGGTGCGCCATCCGGAAGGTTGTCGCCCGGGACTCGACTGCGATCACTGGGTCATCCGCGGTGCCCGGCTGCGTGATCCGTCCAGTGGCCTCGACACCACCAGCGACATCTACCTCGGCGGCGGCCGCATCGTCGGTATCGGCGAGGCCCCCGACGACTGGCCGCAGGATACGGCCGAGCACGTCTGTGCCGAGGGTCACTGGCTGATTCCCGGCGTGATCGACGGCTGGGCGCGCCTGCGCGAACCCGGCCAGGAGCACAAGGCCAGCATCGCCACCGAGAGCGCGGCCGCGGTTGCCGGCGGCATCACCACCGTGGTGATGCCGCCCGACACCGTTCCGGTACTCGATACCGTCGCGGTGGCGCGCTACATCAAGCGCCGCGCCCAGCTGGCCGGCCGCGCCCGGGTGGTCGCCATCGGCGCGATGACCCAGCACCTCGATGGCGAGTTGCTCGCCGAAATGGCGGCACTCGACGCCGGCGGTTGTGTCGCCATCTCGAATGCGCACTACCCGTTCCACGACCTGCGCCTGATGCGGCGGGCACTGGAGTACGCCGCGACCTTCGATCTACAGGTGCTGCTCCAGCCACTCGACCCGTCATTGTCCGAACGGGGCTGCGCCCACGATGGCGCCGTGGCCACCCGCCTCGGCCTGCCGGGGCTGCCGGTTTCCGCCGAGACCGCACCACTCGCGCAACTGATCGCCATGATCAGCGAGACCGGCGCCCGTGTGCACGTGCCGCAGCTCTCCTCGGCCGCGGCACTCAAGCTGATCGAGCGGGCCAAGGCCGATGGGCTGCCGATCACCGCGGGTGTGTCCGCGCATCACCTCTGGCTCACCGAGATGGACACCGACGCGCTTGACCCCAATGCCCACGTCATCCCGCCGCTGCGGTCCATTCGGGATCGCGACGCGCTGCGCCGCGGGCTCGCCGAGGGCCTGATCGACACGGTCGTCTCCGATCACCAGCCACACGAACCCGATGCCAAGCTCGCCCCCTTCCCGGAGACCGAGCCCGGCATCTCCGGCCTCGAGACCCTGCTGCCACTGGTACTCAAGCTGGTCGAGGAAGACGTGCTCGACTTCGAACGCGCCATCGATGCACTGACCACGCGCCCCGCCGCCCTGTTCGGCCTGTCCGATGCCGGCTCGATCGCCGTGGGCCAGCGCGCCGATCTGGCGCTGATCGACCCGGATGCCATGTGGAGCCTCGGCTCGATCGGCATGGCGAGCGCCGGCGAGAACACCCCGTTTGTCGGCTGGGACTTTGCCCACCGGGTCGAGACCACCTGGGTCAACGGTCGGCGGGTATTCCTGCGCGAGCCGTGATCGCCCGGGAGGCGCTCAGCCTTCTCCTTCCAGCAGCCGACGGATGATCTCGCCGGCCACCATGTGGCCGAACAGGTTGGGCAGGTAGCTGATGGTGCCGTTGACCGCACGCGGCTGGCTGCCGTCGTCGGTGGGTTCGTGGGGCGCGGGCTTGCGCGGGGTTTCGGTCGAATAGACCACCGGGAAATCCACCGGCGCGCCCGCCTTTCTCAGTTTGCGACGCAGCACCGACCCCAATCCACAGCCATGTACCTGATCGAGTCGCCCAACCTGCATCTGGCGCGGATCGAGGCGGTTGCCGGCCCCCAGAGCGGTGAACGTGCCCCGCCCCTGCTCTCGACAAACGGCCAACAGGCGTGCCTTGACCGCGATCGAGTCGATACAGTCCGCGACGAAATCCGGTTGATGCGTCTCGAGGAATGCTTCCACCCCCGAGACGTCGAGAAAATCCGGACTGGGGACGAGTTCGATATCGTCCCGAATCGAGGCCAGCCGCTCGACCGCCACCGCGGCCTTGCCCCGCCCGATCACCTCGCCGGTGGCCAACAATTGGCGGTTGAGATTGGAGGCGGCGAACTGGTCGTGGTCCAACAGGATCAACCGCCCCACCCCGGCGCGCGCCAGGGACTCGGCGGCGGCTCCACCTACGCCGCCCAATCCGGCGACCAGCACGGTCGCGGCACGCAAGCGTTGGAGACCCTCCTCTCCGATGAGCAGTTCGGTACGTTCGTCGACGGGATTAATGGCAGTCACCTTGGCTCGGTCGAATTGTTTGAGGCGGCATTGTAGCCAAGCCGGCCCTTGAACAATTGCCGGGTGTTGCGATTGATGGATTCGAGCAATTGATCCGGCTCCATCCCGCGCAAGTGGGCCAGGCTCGCCAAGTTCTCGGGCAGATACCCGGGCAGATTGCGCTCGCCACGATGATCGTGCCCGGGCTGGTTGGGGGCATCCGTTTCCAGCACCAGCGCATCGAGCGGCAACTCGCTTATCATCCGGTGCATGCGATGGGCACCAGGATGCGTGATCGCCCCGCCCACGCCGATGTGAAATCCCTGCTCGATGAAAACTTCCGCCTGCTGAGTCGAGCCGGTGAACCCGTGAACCACGCCACCGGCGTGGCGATGACGTCGCAGCCAATAGAGCAATCGATCGGCGGACTTGCGCTCATGCAGGATCACCGGCAGGTCCCGCTCGGCGGCCCAGTCGAGCTGCGCGGTGAACAGCGCGTTCTGCACGTCGGACTCAAGGCCCGACTGCGCGAAGTCCAGACCGATCTCGCCCACCGCGATGGGCCGCTCGTCCGATTGCCACTGACGATCCAGGCCCGCCAGGGCCTCATCGACACCCACCCGATCACTCCACCACGGGTGCGTGCCAAACGCCCCCCACGCAGACAGCCCGACGGCGCGGGCCTTGGCCATGGCCTGACACTGATCGGCAAAGTCGGCGGGAGACACGCCCACTGCCACCATCCCGGCGACCCCGTTGGCAAGCGCGTGACTGAGCACCTCGTCGAGATCATCGACGAACGCGGCCGCCTCCAAATGGCAATGGGTATCAATCAGCTCCACATTGGATCTCCTTTGTGCCATTGACGTGACGTCAGGGCTCAAGAATATGCCCCATCGGTCGATGATAAAGATAACCGCCCCATACGAGTGAACCAGACCGCCGTCGGCATCAGGCAATCGCCCCGGCCGATCATCCGGCCGATCATCCGGGCGATTACCTGACGATCACCTGACGATCACCTGGCCCGCGCAAGCCGGCTCGGAGACCCCCGACGAGAATGCTATCGTTCGGCCTGACGCCGTTGCTCGTGGCCTTTGTCGTTTCCGTCTGTTTGCCTCCGACGACCTGGTTTCCGGCATCATCAATCCTCGAGGATCGAGACTTTTGAATCCCAGCACGCTACTCGGCATGTTCTCCGGCCTGGCCATCGTGGTTGCCGCCATTGGCCTCTCCGCCGAGGATCCCTCCAACTTCCTCAACCTGCCGGGCCTGTTGCTGGTGGTTGGCGGCACGGTGGCGGCCACCCTGGTGAGCTATCCGCTGCACGAAGTGCTGCGCGTCTTCCGCGTATTCGCCATCGTGCTCAAGAACGAGCGTCTCTACGCCGAGCGCGACATCAACGAACTGGTCGAGGTTTCCAAGCTCAAGCTTCAGGGCCAGATCACCCGGGCCGACGAAAAGCTCGACCACATCAAAAATCCCTTCCTGCGTTCGGGCATGCAGATGGTGCTCGACGGGGCGTCCTCCGAGGATCTGATCACCCTGATGCAGTGGCGCATCTCCCGCATGCGGGCCCGCGAACGGGCTGAGGCCCAGATCTTCCGCACCATGGCAACCTTTGCGCCGGCCTTCGGCATGCTCGGCACCCTGCTCGGGCTGATCAACATGCTGTCGGCCATGGATGCCGACCAGTTTGCCGCCATCGGTACCAACATGGCGCTGGCGCTGATCACGACGCTCTACGGCATCCTCTTGTCGAACATGCTGTTCAAGCCGATCGCACTCAAGCTCGAGCGGCGTACCGAGCAACGCGTGATGCTGATGAACATGATGGTCGAAGGCGTGCTGCTGATGCAGGAACAACGCTCGCCGGCCTTCATCCGCGAGACGCTGGGCTCGTTCCTCGCGCAGAGCGAGGACGAACTGCGCGACGGCGATCGCCAAAAACGTGCCCAAAGCAATCGTGCCAAGGGTCGAACCAGTGGCCGGAGCGAGAGTCCGCGCCGCCGACCGAGGCAAGCAAGCGAGTGAACAGCGTGAGCGCCGACCCCAGCGCCCAGGAACTCGAGCTTCAGGAAGCGCGCGTGGCCGCGGCCGCCCGTGACGGGGGCCGGCCATGGAGCGAGGGCTGGGAGCCGGACGTTAGCCAAGTCGAGGACGATCAGAACTACTGGCTGCTGACAATGGTCGACCTGATGACCCTGCTACTGACCCTGTTCGTCTTGCTCGCCGCGTATGCCTACCAGCACAAGGCACAGAACCCGATCGAGCCGGGCAGCGGCGCGCAGGCCGACCAGCCGGCGAACACCGATCGGCCGGCAGCCAGTGACGCCACCGGCGACACCGACCCGCCCGAGATAATCCTCGGCGGTGACAGGCCGAACCCGGACGCCCGCACCGCCAGCGGCGATGCCCTGATCGGTCAACGTCACGAGAAATTGTTCGCCGAACCCGGTGATGCCGAGTCCCACCGGGACGTACCTGATACAACGGCCGGCGCGACCATGGTTTCGGATGTTAGCGACCCGGCTGCCCAGCCGGGTGACCAAGCGGATGACTGGGCCGGCGACCAGGCCCGGGCCTTGGCCGGACAATTCGAGGACATGGGCGACGACGTCGAGGTTTCGACGATCGCCGACCGGGTGCAATTGCGGGTCAAGGACAACATCCTCTTTCCCACCGGCGAGGCCGGCCTCTCGGGGGCGGGCGGCGACCTGCTGTCGCGGCTGGCCGAACGCCTTGCCGACAGTGACTACCAAATCACCGTCGAAGGCCATACCGACAACCGGCCCATCCAGACCTGGCGCTACCCCTCGAACTGGGAATTGTCCGCGGCCCGGGCCGCGGCCGTGGTCCGCGAATTGATCGAGGCGGGCATCCGCCCGCGCCGTCTACACGCCGTGGGCCTGGCCGACACCCAGCCGATCGCCACCAATGACACCGACACCGGCCGCGCCGAGAACCGCCGCGTCGATCTGGTGTTGGAACTGCCGGCCAACCCGGGAGACACGCGATGACCGACTCCCCCCGGACCGACTCGGACTGGCACCTGCACCCACGCCTCATGGCCGACAGTGTCCCGCTGCTCAATCACGGCCGGCTGCAGTACCGACTGATCAACGACCGGCGATTCATCTGGACCCTGATCGTGCCGATGTGTCCTAACGCCGAGCAACTGCATCACCTCCCGCCCGACTGGCGCGAGGAGGCGCTTCGCGGTCTCCAGGCATTGAGCGAGACCCTCGAGCGCCTCTATCACCCGGATCGGCTCAACGTCGGTGCGATCGGCAACCTGGTCGATCAGCTCCACCTGCATTGCGTGGTCCGATTCGCCGACGACCCGGCCTGGCCGGGGGTGGTCTGGGGCGCTGGTGAACGCGAACCGATGACACCGATCGAACTGCTGGCCCGGGTTCAGCCGATCGCCGCTGGACTCGGCGAGGGCCTTGGGCGAAACTTTGCGCACGCCGTTTGACTGGAACCTAGACGGTAAATCCACTCGGAATCAGGACGACCCGAATGCGACTGCTCCCCCTGCCGCTACAATTTCTGCTGTTCATCCTCGCCCAGCTCGCCCTGAGTGTCGGCCTGGTCTTCTACCTCGGCAGTCTGGCCCAATCGAACGTCGAGACCTTCGCCGATGCCAGCCACGGCTTTGTCGAGACGCACAAGTCGATCGAGCAGATCCGTAACGAGTACGCGAGCATCGCGGCCAAGGTCGAACGCGAGGTCTCCGGATTCGCGCCGGGGGCTCGCCGCGATGTCTCGGATCTGCGCACCGAACTTACCCAGATCGCCTCCGCCATACGCGGCAGCGTGGCACTCGCTCCACTGCGGGAAAACCATCCCGGGGCGATTAACCGGCTCGCCGATTCGATCGAAGCCCAGGCGCGCAGCCTGGTCGAAGCGAACGAGACCGTCGCCTCGGCCCAGCGCGACGAGGTAGCACGCATCCAGACGCGGCTGGCCGAACAACGGGCCGCCATCATGACCACCGGGTTCGGCGGGCTGATCGACGGGGCCAATGATGAACTCGAAGAGACCATGCGCGCCATCCGGGGCGCCAACGCCGCGGTCACCGAGAATTACCAGCTGGTACTGATCGTCTTCGTTGCGCTGCAGGCCCTGCTCCTGGTGCTGGTGCTCTGGCTGACCAACCGCCAAATCCGCCAATTGGCCGAGATCACCGAGCGCATCGTCGCCGGCCAGCAGGCCAGCGCCGGGCCCCACCAAAAACGCCGCGATCAGCTGGGGCGGATCGCCCGCGCCGTCCAGCAGTTCCGAAGCTCGCTGGTCAGCCTGTCGAATTCCCGCGAGCAACTCCAGGCGATGCTCAAGAAACACGACAAGGAATCGCTGAGTCGCCGGCGTGCCGAGGAGTCGCTCACCCTGACCGCCTCGGTCTTCGACGAGGTACAGGAGGCGGTACTCGTCACCGACATTCAGGGATTCGTCCGCCGCGCCAACCCGGCGGCCGAGTCGTTGCTGTCCTTGACCACCACGCAACTGGCCGAACGACCGCTGCTCGAGATCCTGCTCGACCAGCCCAGCCACGTGATTGCACCGATCTGGAAACACGTCCTCGAACAAGGCGAATGGCGCAGCGAGGTCGATTTCACCCGTCCGGAAGACGGCAAAACGCTGATCGCGCTGGTTTCCATCCGTCTGGTCGGCGAGCCACGGGAGAAACGCGGTCATGTGATCGTGGTGATCAATGATCACACCGAAATCCGTGCCCGAGAGAACGAGGTCCTCGCACTGGCCCGCCAGGATGCGGTCACCGACCGGCTCAACCGAGGCTACTTCGTACAGCAGGTCGATACCCAGATCCAGACCGACCCGGATCAGCCTTTCGCCCTGGTTGCCCTCGGCCTGGACGGCTTCACGGCATTCAACGAGGCGCTGGGACGGCGGTTCGGTGACCGCATCCTGCGGGTCATGGGCGATCGCCTGGCCGAGATCACCGAGCCTCGGTCCTTGCTCGCGCGCATCGACGGTGACGAGTTCGCCTTCCTGGTGTTCGCGGACAATGTCGCCGAGCTCGAAACGGCAGTCGAGGAGATCATGCGCCAGGCCCATGCCCACATCACCCGGCGCGTGGAACTGGCCGGTTACCGCCTGGACATCCGCGCCAGCGTCACCTCCGCCCAGTTCCCGGCCGAGGGCCAGACCGCCGAGGAATTACTGCGCATTACCGACAACGGGCTCTCCCAGGCCAAGGCCGAGGGCGGCAATCGCATCATCGGCCACGCCGAAGGCCATACGCACGCGGCACAACGGCGCTTCGAACTGACCCAGGCGCTGGGCAAGGCACTCGGCAATCGCGAAATGCGGGTGCATTACCAGCCGCAGGTTTCGCTTTCCAGCGGCACGCTGATGGGCTTCGAGGCGCTGATGCGCTGGCGCTATCGCGGCGACTGGATCTCTCCAGCCGAGTTCATCCCGCTGGCCGAGGAACACAACCTGATCGGCGAGTTCACTGAATGGGCGCTCAACAACGCCTGTCGGCGCGTGGCGGACTGGCAGCGTCAGGCAGGCCAGGAGCTCACTATCTCCATCAACGTGCCACCGCAGCTGTTGCTGCTCGACAAGGTCGAGGAACGACTGATCCATCTGGCCAAGGTCGCCAGTCTGCCCACCTCATCGATCGTGCTCGAGATCACCGAGAGCGACTTCGGTTCCGATCCGACCCTGCTGGCCGAACGGCTGCACCAGCTGGCGATGCATGGCTTTGCCATCGCCATCGACGACTTCGGCACCGGGCATTCCTCGCTGGCCTATCTCAACAACCTGCCGATCTCGAAACTCAAGATCGACAAGCAGTTCGTCGACGAAATCGAACACAGCGAGGATGCCCGCAAGCTGCTCGGATCCATCCTTGCCATGGCCGAGAAGCTCGAGTTCGAGGTGGTCGTCGAAGGGGTCGAAACCCAGCAACAACTGATCGAACTGCGCAAGTTCGGCAGTCGCCTGCAGATCCAGGGCTTCGTCTTCTCCCGTCCCTTCGACGAGGACTACTGGGACGGCGAATTCATGCACGGGAAGATCCCCCCCTACCCGATTCCCGAACTCAAGCCCGACCGCCAGGGCGACTGACGTTTCAGGACACAGGCGAGAACGAGAAAGCCCGCTGGCGCGCAATGCGACAGCGGGCTTTTTGCATTGATCCCCAACTCCCGGGCAAGTCGGACAGCGCCTCTCTAAACCACCGGCCCGGTGTTGCCAACGAGAAGGGACTTAGGCCTCGACATCAATGCGCCTCGTCCCAACTCTCACCGATGCCGATGCCCACTTCCAGCGGCACCCGCAGCTCACCCGCGGCGATCATGGTTTGCTCGATCTCGTCGGCCACTGACTGGGCCACATCGGTCGGCGCCTCGAAGATCAGTTCGTCGTGCACCTGGATGATCATCCGGGCGCGGCCGGGCACCACGACGCTCTCGTACAGGGCCAGCATGGCCCGCTTGATGATGTCGGCGGCCGTGCCCTGCATCGGGGCGTTGATCGCCGTGCGCTCGGCGTACTGCCGGCGCTGGCCGTTGCGGCTCTTGAGTTCGGGCAGATACAACCGCCGACCGAAGACCGTCTCGACAAAACCGCGTTCGTGGGCCTGCCGGCGGGTCTCGTCCATGTAGCGCGCCACGCCGGGATAACGGGCGAAGTAGCGATCGATGTAAGCCTGCGCCTCGGTCCGCCCCACCCCAATCTGGCGCGCCAGCCCGAAGGCCGACATGCCGTAGATCAGGCCGAAGTTGATCGCCTTGGCCGCGCGGCGCTGGTCGTCGTTTACCTCGCCACCGTCGGCGAACACCTCACGGGCGGTGGCCCGGTGGATGTCCTCGCCATGCTCGAAGGCCGACAGCAATCCCTCGTCACCCGACAGGTGCGCCATGATGCGCAGCTCGATCTGCGAGTAGTCCGCCGA
>JAGXGL010000040.1 GCA_024636755.1 Guyparkeria sp.
CATTGTGGTCTGCCCGTGCCCACCGGGGCGGACTACCGCACCCGCGTGCTCGGCGAGCCGCGTGACATGTGCTGCCCCGGTTGCCAGGCGGTCGCCCAGGCGATCGTCGAGGCGGACATGGAGGAGTATTACCGCCACCGCACCGAGGCCTCGCCGCGCCCGGACGATGATCTCGAACGCGTGCTCGAGGAGTTGTCGATCTACGATCGCCCCGAGATGCAGAAATCATTCGTCGCCAACCGCGAGGGCGACCGACGCGAGGCCTCATTGATCCTCGAGGGGATCGTCTGCGCCGCCTGCATCTGGCTATCCGAGCGGCAAGTCCGGCAGTTGCCTGGGGTGGAGTCCTTCTCGGTGAACTTCACCACGCACCGCGCCCAGGTGGTCTGGGACAACACCCAGGTACAGCTCTCCGAGATCCTGCGGGCGATCGCTGCCATCGGCTATCGCGCCTATCCCTACGATCCCGATCGTCAGGATCGCGTCTATCGGCGCGAACGCCACGACATGATGCGTCGCCTGGCGGTCGCCGGGCTGGTCTACTTGCAGGTGATGATGATCTCGTTGTCGCTGTACTTCGGCGACTTCCTCGACCTCTCCGCTGACCTGCGTTACTTCTTTTGGTGGGTCAGCCTGGTCCTGTCGACGCCGATCGTGCTCTATTCGGGCCAAGCCTTCTTCCGGCCCGCCTGGCGAGACTTGAAGCAGCGACGCGTGAGCATGGATCTGCCCGTGTCGATCAGCATCCTGCTCGCCTACTCCGGCAGCGTGTACGCGGTGCTGACCGATAGCGGCGAGGTCTACTTCGACTCGGTCACCATGTTCATCTTCCTGCTGCTCGCCGGGCGTTTTCTCGAGCAGGGCGCACGTCACAAGGCCGGCGAGCTGGCCGAGTCACTGAACAAGCTGGTGCCGCAGGTGGCCAACCGCTTCGATGCCGACGGTTCGGTGGCGGTGGTGCCGGCCTTCGATCTGGTCCCCGGTGACCGCATCCTGATACGTCCCGGCGGACCGGTGCCGGCCGATGGCGTGGTGATCGAAGGCGAGAGTGGCATCAACGCCTCGATGCTCACCGGCGAGAGCCTGCCGGAGTTCAAGCGTGCCGGGGACTACGTCTCCGCCGGTACCGTCAATACCGAAAGCCCGCTGGTGGTCGAGGTGGACAAGGTCGGTCAGGACACCATGGTCTCCTCGATCGTCCGCCTGATCGATCGGGCCCAGTCGCAAAAGCCACAAGTGGCCGAGACGGCCGACCGCTTCGCGCGTAAGTTCGTCATCGCCCTGCTGATCACCACCGCAGTGGTGACGGCGGCCTGGCTGGTCATCGATCCGTCCCGTGCGTTCTGGATCGCCGTGGCAATCCTGGCCATCACCTGCCCGTGCTCGCTGTCACTGGCCACGCCTGCGGCGATTGCGGTGGCGGTGGGGCGGCTGACCCGTTCGGGGCTGCTGGTCACCCGCGGCCGGGCGCTGGAAGGATTGGCGCGGGTCACCCACGTGGTGTTCGACAAGACCGGCACACTGACAACCGGTGAGCTGACGGTGCGCAACGTGGAGTCATTGGCCGATGTCGAGTCCGGGCGCCTGGCGGGTATCGTCGCGGCCCTCGAGCAGTACGCCGATCACCCGGTCGGGCGGGCGTTGTCTACCTGGGGCAATGAGCACACGGCCGAAAAGCTACACGCGGTCACGCAGGTGGAGAGTGCCAGCGGCCGCGGCGTGACTGGCTGGCTCGACGGTGAACGCTTTGCCGTCGGCAACGCCCGCTTGATGGACGATTTGGCGGTGACCTTGCCCGAGGCACACGCCGCCGTCGACGAACTGGTGGTCTGGGTCGCGCGTGGCCCCGAGGTGATCGCCCGCGCGGTGCTGACCGACCGGTTGCGCGACGATGCCCACGAGGTGGTCGATCGCCTCAAGCAGCAGGGGGTGTCGGTCTGGCTGCTTTCCGGTGATCACCCGGACCGCGCGGCCATGATCGGGCAGCACCTGGGGGTGGATCATGCCGAAGGCGGGTTGCTGCCGGAAGACAAGATGGCGCGCGTGGCCGCGCTGCAGGCCGACGGTGGGCGGGTGCTGATGGTCGGTGACGGGGTCAACGACGCGCCGGTGCTCGCCTGTGCGGACGTTTCCATGGCGATGGGCGGTGGGACCGCGGTCGCCAAGCACAGCGCCGACATGGTGCTGCTCAATGACCGGGTGGTCGAAACGGCCTTTGCGGTGGGCTATGCCCGGCGGACCATGGGCGTGATCCACCAGAATCTGACCTGGTCGGTCTGGTATAACGCGATCGCGATCCCGATCGCCGCGCTGGGCTTCGTTCAGCCGTGGCTCGCGGCGATTGGTATGTCGGTCAGTTCGATCGCCGTGATCGGCAATGCCCTGCGCTTGCGGCGCGGGTAGGGGGCGCAAGGAAGGTATGCACGCATCTGGTGCTGCTCCGCGCGCTCGGCAAGCGTGGCGCCGGGTTCGTGCAGGCCTTCCTGGTTAGCCACCCATGTTGTGGATGTACTGGTTGAGCTGGGCCACGTCAGTACTGGTGCGGCGGTAGAGGTGATCCAGGCTCACGATCGCGTACTCGAGCAGCAGCACGGTGAACACGGGATGTTCCAGACGCAGGCGGTTGTACTTGGCTCGCGACAGGCGCAGCAGCCGGACGGTGGAGCGCGCGCGCATGCGCACATTGCGTGGCTGGCGATCGAAGAAACTCATTTCGCCGAGCATCTCGCCGGCGTGGATCTGGCCGACCGGCACCTCGTTGGTGGTCGGGCCGACGATCAGTTCGGCCGTGCCGTCGAGCAGGAAGTAGAGCGACTCGCCCACTTCACCGATGTCGGCGATGATCCGCCCGCGCTCGATGATCTCGAAATCACAAAAGTCGAGAAACGCGCTGACCTCGGCGTGGGTCAGGATCTGCGTGTCGACGTGGCGGGCGAGAAAGTCGACCAGGGCGTCGCGGTCGTTGTCGGTCATCATCGCGTTAGTGCTCCCATGCCGTTTGCGGGAAAGGTAGGGACCTATGCACGAATCGTAATGCCACTCTGGCTTGGTGAGTCACTCTCCCTCAAGGCGCGGTGTCGCCGGCGTGCCGGTGGCCACGCCAAGACAGTGCAACACCGAGGGCGAGTGACTCGGCAAGCCCCGGAGGGCGCGCCTTGAGCCGGGCATCTGCGGCGTTTCCGTCCTTGACAAGGGAATCACCCTTGCGCGGCGGACGGTTGCCTTGCATCTGCCCAGCTCAAGACGCGCAGAGCGGTATTACGATTCGTGCAGAGGTCCCTGGGGGCCCCATTGTCGCGAGCCGGCGCGGTTTTGTCGATCTTCTACGATCTTCTATCAGTAGCGGGTCGCCATGACGTGGATTCATGCCGATGTTGCATACCGCTCCCATGCGCCGGGGCAGGCGACCGGTCGCAACATGCTAGAATTCGCGGCATTGTTCGGTCGCCCGCGGAAGCTCTCGGGGCGGCCGCTTGTGTTTCGCGGTCTCGCCCAATCGAGCTCGCCCCGAATTTGCTTTCACCTTTGTCAGGAGCCGACTCATGTTTGCCAAGTCCATGACCATCGCGGGTTACGACCCGGAACTCAGCGAGGCGATCGACGCCGAGGTGCGCCGCCAGGAAGATCACGTCGAGCTGATCGCCTCGGAGAACTACGCCAGCCCGCGCGTCATGGAGGCCCAGGGCTCGGTGCTGACCAACAAGTACGCCGAAGGCTATCCGGGCAAGCGCTACTACGGCGGCTGCGAGTACGTCGACGTCGCCGAGCAGCTCGCCATCGATCGGGCCAAGGAGCTCTTCGGTGCCGACTATGCCAACGTCCAGCCGCATTCGGGCTCGCAGGCCAACGCCGCGGTGTTCCAGGCGCTGGTCGAGCCGGGTGACACCGTGCTGGGCATGAGCCTCGACGCCGGCGGTCACCTCACCCACGGCGCCAAGCCCAACTTCTCGGGCCGGATCTACCACGCGGTGCAGTACGGCATCGACGCCGAAGGCTACGTCGATTACGACGAGGTCGAGCGCCTGGCGAAAGAGCACAAGCCGAAGATGATCATCGCCGGCTTCTCCGCCTACTCGCGCGTGATGGACTGGGCGCGCTTTCGCGAGATCGCCGACTCCGTGGGTGCCTACCTGATGGTCGACATGGCCCACGTCTCCGGCCTGGTCGCCGCCGGCCTCTACCCGAACCCGGTGCCGCACGCCCACGTGGTCACCTCGACCACGCACAAGACCCTGCGCGGCCCGCGCGGCGGCATCATCGTGGCGAAGTCTGACCCGGATCTCGAGAAAAAATTCCAGTCGCGCATCTTCCCGGGCACGCAGGGCGGGCCGTTGATGCACGCGATCGCCGGCAAGGCGGTCGCCTTCAAGGAGGCCATGGAGCCGGACTTCAAGACCTACCAGCAGCAGGTGATCGACAATGCGCGGGTCATGGCCAAGGTATTCGTCGATCGCGGCATCGATGTGGTCTCCGGCGGCACCGACAACCACCTGTTCCTGGTCAGCTTCGTTAAGCGCGGCCTGACCGGCAAGGCGGTCGATGAGGCGCTGGGCCGGGCCCACATCACGGTCAACAAGAACGCCGTGCCCAACGACCCGCAGTCGCCGTTCGTCACCTCGGGCATCCGCGTGGGCACCGCGGCAATCACCACCCGTGGCTTCGGTACGGAGGAGAGCCGCGATCTGGCCGGCTGGATGTGCGACATCATCGACGACATTGAAAACGACGCGGTGATCGAGGCGGTGCGCGAGAAGGTCACCGCACTCTGTCGCCGCCTACCGGTCTACGAGGCCAACCGGGCCTGATCCTGGGCCTGGTCGGGGGTACGGTATGCGCTGCGCGATCTGTGGCAACGACGGCACCCGCGTGATCGACTCCCGGGCGATCGACGCGGGCGAGGGCATTCGGCGTCGTCGCGAGTGTGCTGCCTGCGGGCAACGCTTCACCACCTACGAGCGGGCCGATCGGCAGATGCCGCGGGTGGTGAAGTCCAATGGTGCGCGGCAGAACTTCGATGATCGCAAGTTGCGTGACGGCCTGATGCGCGCGCTGGAAAAGCGTCCCGTGCCGACCCGGCGGGTCGAAGAGGCGATCGAGCAGATCGAGCGCCAGCTGCGCAGCCGTGGCGAACGCGAGATTCCGGCCCGGGAGATCGGCGACATGGTCATGGCGCAACTGCGGCGGCTCGACCACGTCGCCTACATCCGCTTTGCCTCGGTGTACTTGAGCTTCGACAGTGTCGAGGCCTTCCGTGACGCGATCGAATCGCTGGCCAACGACGTCATCAGCGACCCCGATCACCAACTGCCCCTGATCGGCGATGCCAACTAAAGCCGCCGACCGGCCCGCGTCCCACGAGGATCGACCCGGCTCCCACGAGGATCGGCGATGGATGGCGCAGGCGCTGGCGCTGGCCGAGCGTGGCCTGACCACCACCTCACCTAATCCGCGCGTCGGCTGCGTGCTGGTCCGCGATGGGGCGATCGTCGGCGAGGGATTCCACGCCCGCGCCGGCGGCCCGCACGCCGAGGTGCATGCCTTGCGCCAGGCCGGTGACCGGGCAGATGGCGCGACGGCCTACGTAACGCTCGAGCCCTGCAGCCACGTCGGCCGCACGCCGGCCTGCGCGCCGCAACTGGTCGAGGCCGGCGTGGCCCGCGTGGTCACCGCCATGAGCGATCCCAATCCGCAGGTGGCCGGTCGCGGACACGCCATTCTGCGCGAGGCGGGTATCGAGGTGGTCGAGGCGATCGCCCCCGCGGCGGCGCGCGCGCTCAACCCCGGGTTCGTCTCGCGCATGGAGCGTGGACGGCCTTGGGTGACGGTCAAGGTGGCCCAGTCGCTCGACGGGCGTAGCGCGCTGGCCAGCGGCGAGAGCCAGTGGATCACCGGCGAGGCGGCGCGGCGGGATGTGCAGTTCCGGCGCGCCCGCCAGTGCGCGGTGCTGAGCGGCATCGACACGGTGCTGACCGACAGCGCCCGGCTGAACGTGCGCCTGTCGGCCGAGGAACTGGGTATCGAGGACGAGGTGCGCCAGCCGGTGCGCGTGGTGCTCGACTCGGGGCTGCGGCTGCCGCCCTTTGCCGCCATCTTCGATGCATCGGGGCCGGTGTGGATCTACACCCGGGATACGACCGACGGTGTGCACCACGATGCGCTGGTCAAGCGTGAGGCGACCCTGATCGAGGCGCCGGCGGCCCCCCGGCTGGGCCTCGACCTGGAATTCATCCTGGCCGACCTGGCGCGACGGGACATCAACGAGGTGTTGGTCGAGGCGGGCGCCAAGCTGGCCGGGGCGTTTGTCGCCGCCGGTCTGTGCGACGAGCTGGTCGTCTACCAGGCGCCGGTGCTGCTTGGTCACCAGGCGCGCCCGGCGCTGGCGCTGCCCGAGCCGCTTGCACTGGCCGACGCGATGCGCTGGACGCTGGTCGACGAGACGCGCCTGGCCGACGACTTGCGCCTGACCCTGCGGCCGGTCCGTTAACGTTCGCGACCGACCACTACCTGCGGAGAGATCCATGTTCACTGGCATCATCCAGACCGTCGGCACCCTGGTCGAGCAGACCCCCACGGGGGGCGACGCGCGCCTGACCATCGAGGCCCCGGGGCTCGACCTGGCGAATACCGCCATCGGCGACAGCATTGCCGTCAACGGCGTGTGTCTCACGGTGACCGATCTCAGTGGCGATCGCTTTTCGGTCGACTGCTCGGCCGAGACCCTGCGCCTGACCACGGTCGGGCAACTGGCGTCCGGCTCTCGCGTCAATCTCGAGCCGGCGCTCACGCTGGCGACCCCGCTGGGCGGGCACCTGGTCAGCGGCCACGTCGACGGGCTGGCGATCATTGATGCCCGGCGCAGCGAGGCGCGGGCCACCGAGTTCTGGTTGCGCGTCCCGCCGGAGCTGGCGCGTTACGTCGCCAAGAAGGGTTCGGTCGCCATCGACGGGGTGAGCCTGACGGTCAACGAGGTCAGCGGGGTGCGCTGTCGCCTGACCATCATCCCGCACACACTCGACGTGACCATCATGGGCGAGTACCGGCCGGGTCGGCAGGTCAATCTGGAGGTGGATCTGATGGCCCGTTACCTCGAGCGACTGCTGCAGGCGGGCGAGGGTGCGGCCGGTAGCGGCGGACAGAGCCCCTATCAGGCATTGACCTGAGCTGACCGGGGCGGCCTGGTGGCCAGATGGCCTACAGTCGCGCCCGCGATGATACAATCCCCGATTGCCTTCGACGGCGCTGAGAGACCCTATGAGCTTTAGTTCCATTGACGAGATCCTCGACGACCTGCGTGCCGGGCGCATGGTCATCATTGTCGATGACGAGGATCGCGAGAACGAGGGCGATCTGGTGATGCTCGCCGAGCATGTGCGCCCCGAAGACATCAACTTCATGGCGCGCTACGGCCGCGGGTTGATCTGTCTGACGCTTTCGCAGCCGCGTTGCGAGCAACTGGAACTGCCGCTGATGGTCAGCCGCACCCGCGAGGCGTTCCAGACGGCATTCACCGTCTCGATCGAGGCCGCGCGCGGCGTGACCACCGGCATCTCGGCCGCGGACCGGGCCACCACCATTCGCACGGCGGTGGCCCCGGAGGCCAAGCCCCTCGATCTGGTCCAGCCGGGGCACGTCTTCCCGCTGATGGCGCGGCCGGGCGGCGTGCTGGCACGGGCCGGCCACACCGAGGCGGGCGTGGACCTCGCCCGCTTGGCCGGGGCGCGCGAGCCGGCGGCGGTGATCGTCGAGATCCTCAACGAGGACGGCTCGATGGCGCGCCGCCCGGATCTGGAGCGCTTCGCCGCCGAGCACGACATCAAGATCGGCTCGATCGAGGACCTGATCCGCTACCGCATGCGCCACGAGCGCTCGGTCGAGCACCAGTTCGCCACCGAGATCGACACGCGTCACGGCCGTTTCACCCTGCACGCCTACAAGGACTTCACCAGCGGGCAGTTGCAGTTTGCCGCGGTGCGCGGTAAGCCGGATGCCGAGACGCCCACGCCGGTACGGGTGCATGTGCATCACGCGGTCTGTGACCTGTTCGAACCGCAGGATCGCGATTGCGGCTGGCCGTTCTCCGACGTGCTGGCCCGATTGGGTGAGATGGAAACGGGCGTGGCCGTGGTGCTGCGCTCGACCCCCAACGAGGACGAGATCCTGCGCCAATTGCAGGGTTGGGGGCAGCCCTCGTCGCCGCCGGCCGGGGACGAGGTCGAAGAACTGCGAAACTACGGGGTGGGGGCCCAGATCCTCAAGGATCTGGGCGTCCGCCAGATGCGCGTGATGAGCGCGCCCAAACGCTTCCATGCCCTGGCCGGCTTCGGCCTGGAAGTGGTTGACTACATTCACGACGAGGCGGAATGACCGCCGCTCACGGGACAGACAGGCATGAATGAAGTTCAGGTGATCGAGGGCGGGCTGACGGCCCGCGCGGGACGTTACGCCATCGTGGCGACGCGCTGGAACGCGCAGGTGGTCGACCGGCTGCGTGACGGGGCGATCGACACCCTGCGTCGGCACGGTATCGATCCGGCCCAGATCACGGTGGTGATGGCGCCGGGCTCCTTCGAACTGCCGCTGGTCGCCCAGCGTGTCGCGGCGAGCGAGAAATTCGACGCCATCATCTGTCTCGGCGCGGTCATCCGTGGGGCGACGCCGCATTTTGACTACGTCGCGGGCGAGGCGGCCAAGGGCATCGCCGGCGTGGCCACCGACTTCGACATGCCGGTGATCTTCGGCGTGCTGACCACCGACACGGTCGACCAGGCAATGGAACGTGCCGGCAGCAAGGCCGGCAACAAGGGGGCGGAAGCCGCCGCCACCGCCATCGAGATGGTCAACCTTCTCGATCAGATCGACCAGATTGCCTAAGCGCCCATGATCAAGCAGTTTCCCCAAGATGAGCCCACCGGCGAGATGCCGGAGGATCCGCGCGGTGCCGAGGAAAGCCCCTCCGGCCACGGCGTGAAGTCTCCGCCGGCGCGTAAACAGCGGCGCTGGGCCCGCGAACGGGCCGTGCAGGGGCTCTACCAGCAGTTGTTGAACCCGCTTGCGGTCGACCAGCTCGAGACGCAGTTCATGGAGGATGCCTTCATGCTGCGTATCGATCTCGAGCTGTTTCGCCGCATCCTGCGTGGTGTCGAACAGCATGCCGCCGAACTCGATGCGGCCATCGAGCCCCACCTGGATCGCCCGGTGCACGAACTCGACCCGATCGAGCACGCCATTCTGCGCCTGGGTGCCTTCGAGCTGACGCACATGCTCGAGACCCCGCGCGCGATCGTGATCAACGAGGCGGTCGAGCTGGCCAAGCGTTTCGGCGCGACGGACGGGCATCGCTACGTCAATGGCGTGCTCGATCGGTTGGCCGATCACACCCGCCCCACCGAACCCCGCCGCCGGGACTGACGGTCTCCGGATTTGCCGGGTCGTCCGGGAGGACACTGGTCGACATGCAGGAATTCGACCTGATCCATCGGTATTTCGACTGGGCCCCGGCGAACCCCGAGGTCGCGCTTGCCGGCGGCGACGATGCCGCGATCCTGGCCCCGCGACCGGGGCAGCAGGTGGTGGTCGCCACCGACATGCTGATCGCCGGCCGGCACTTCCCCGCATCGACCGCCCCCGATGCCATTGCCCACAAGGCGCTGGCGGTAAATCTCTCCGATCTGGCCGCGATGGGTGCCGCCCCACTGGGCTTCACCCTCTCGCTGGGCTTGCCCGAGACAAACGAATCCTGGCTGCAGCAATTTTCTAGCGGCCTGCGGGCGGCAGCGGATCGCTGGGGCTGCGATCTGGTCGGCGGGGACACCGTGCGCGCCCCGCAACTGACCCTGTCGATCACCGCCTTGGGCTCCGTGCCGGCCGGAACGGCCATTCGCCGAAGCGGGGCCCGAGCCGGTGACCGGCTGGCCGTCACCGGCACCATCGGCGATGCGGCACTGGGTTTGGTGCTGGCCCTTGAAACCGGACACGCACCGTCCGATCTCTCCCGCTCCGATCGTGACTATCTCCTCGATCGACTCGACCGCCCGGAACCGCGGTTGTCCGTGGGCCAGGCCCTGTGTGGCGTGGCCACCGCGGGCCTGGATGTCTCCGACGGTCTGCTACAGGATCTCGGGCACATGCTCAGCGTCAGCGGGCTTTCGGCCGAAATCGATCTCGATGCCGTCCCCCTGTCGCCGGCGGCGAGACGCTGGCTCGATGCCCGGCCCACAGACATCGGCCGTGTGTTGGGTGGGGGCGATGACTACGAACTGCTGCTCGCCCTGCCGCCCGAGTTGCCACTCGACCCGGCCTGGGATCTGACGGTGATCGGTCGGCTGGACGAATCCGGCCCGGTGGGCGAAATTCGGGAACGGGGTGGTCGGCCCTTGCCGGGACAACGCGGCTACAACCATTTCGCGGGGGAGGGCGCATGACCGGCGGCAAGACCTCACGACGGATACGGGTGGCCGAACTCGGGCGCAGCCCGGTGATGTGGCTCGCCTTCGGTGGCGGCACGGGACTCTCGCCGCGCGCGCCCGGCACCGTGGGTACCTTGCCCGGCCTCCTGCTGGGTTGGCTGCTGATGATGCTGGCCGCTCCCTGGGGCGACGTGGCGGTGATCATCCTGCTGCTTGCCGTCACCCTGGTGCTGTCTGTCGTCGGGGTCTACCTCTGCGGCGAGGCCAGCCGACGCCTGGGCGTGCACGATCACGGTGGCATCGTCTTTGACGAGATCGTGGGCGTGCTGCTGGTGTTCGTCTCGTTGCCGGAGACGTGGTGGCAGGTGGCCCTGATCTTTCTCTGGTTCCGCGTGTTCGACGTGATCAAGCCCTGGCCGATCAGCTGGCTGGATCGGCGCGTGCACGGCGGGCTGGGTATCATGCTCGACGACCTGCTGGCGGGCGTGTATGCCCTGCTGGCCGTCTGGTTGAGCCTGTGGGGGATCGGCGCGATCGCTAGCTGAGACCGCTGGGGGCTACCGCTCGGTGAGCCGCGGCATCAGTTCGACCAGGTTGCAGGGACGCTTGCGATAGTCGAGCTGGGTTTCGATCAGGTTGTCCCAGGCATCCTTGCAGGCGCCGGTCGAGCCGGGCAGGACGAACACGTAGGTGCGATTGGCCACCCCGGCGGTCGCCCGCGACTGCAGGGTCGAGCTGCCGATGGTCTGGAACGACAGGGCGCGGAACATCTCGCCGAAGCCGTCGATGGTCTTGTCGAACAGCACCGAGACGGCCTCGGGGCTGCCATCGCGGCCGGTCAGGCCGGTGCCGCCGGTGGTGATCACCACGTCGCACTCGGGGGCGGCGATCCACTGCGAGACGGTCGCGCGGATCTGGTAGATGTCGTCGGGGCGCAACTCGCGCTCGTAAAGCCGATGACCGACGCCCTCCAGGCGCTCGACCAGCAGGTCGCCGGAGCGATCCTCGGCCAGGGTACGGCTGTCGGAGACGGTCAGGACGGCGATGTTCAGCGGCTTGAAGTGGCGTTCTTCGCTCATGGTCGGTTTCCCTCCAGGACTCATCGATTTCCCTACGGGGCTGCCGGGTAGGGTGCCGGGTCAGGCTCGGCCCCGTCGGCGCACTTTCGGCAGGCCAGCGTCGTGCCCAGCATGGCGATGCGCCCCAGGCTCTGTTCCACCCAGGGGCGGTTGATCCACGGCGGGTCGTGGCGGGTGTGCTGGTGATGGCCGCATTCCAGCCGTGCGAACCAGTGGCCCTCGGCATCGCGATGGAACGAACGAATGGCTCGTGGCGGTGCCTCGGCCGGGGTCATCAGGGGACGGGCACGCCCCAGAGGTCGTGCTCGTCCGCCTCGATGATCTCTACCTCGAGGAAATCGCCGGGTGCGACATCGGTGATCTCCGGCAGGTAGACCACCCCATCGATCTCCGGGGCGTCGGCCATGCTGCGCGCCACCGCGCCGGAGTCGTCCACGGCATCCACCAGCACCGGCATGCGTTGCCCCACCTTTTTGGCCAGCTTGGCCGCGCTGATGGCCGCCTGCTTTTCCATGAAGCGCGCCAGGCGTTCCTGCTTGACGTCTTCCGGCACCGGATCGGGCAGGTCGTTCGCGGTCGCGCCGTCCACGGGCGAGTAGGCGAAGGCGCCCACCCGGTCGAGCTGGGCCTCGTCGAGGAAATCCAGTAGCTCCTGGAACTCCGCTTCCGCCTCGCCGGGGAAACCGACGATGAAGGTCGAGCGGATCGTGATCTCCGGGCAGATCTCTCGCCACTTGGCGATCCGCTTGAGGACGTTCTCGCTGGAAGCCGGGCGTTTCATCAGCTTGAGGATGCGGTGGCTGGCGTGCTGGAAGGGGATGTCCAGATACGGGAGGATCAGCCCCTCGGCCATCAGCTCGACGGCATCATCGACGTGGGGGTAGGGGTAGACGTAGTGCAGTCGTATCCAGGCGTCCAGCGAGCCCAGGGCCGCCGCCAGTTCGCGGAAGCGAGTCTTGAGCGGCTTGCCGCCCCAGAAGTCGAGCCGGTAACGGGTGTCGATGCCGTAGGCGCTGGTGTCCTGGGAGACGACCAGCAGCTCGCGCACGCCGGCGTTGACCAGGTTCTCCGCCTCGGTCATTACCTCGCCGATCGGTCGGCTGACCAGATCGCCACGCAGGCTGGGGATAATGCAGAAGCTGCAGCGGTGGTTGCAGCCCTCGGAAATCTTGAGATAGGCGTAATGGCGCGGGGTGAGCTTGACGCCGACGGCCTCTTCCAGTGACAGGGTCTCGCCGTTGGCCTGTTCGCGGGTGGCCGGGCTCTTTGCTTGGCTGCCCGGTTCGGGCATCACGTCGACGAAGGGGTCGAACCGTGGCGGCAGGTGTTGATGGACGGCCTCCATCACTTCCCGATAGGCCTGGGGGCCGGTCACGGCGAGCACGTTCGGATGCGTCTGGCGTACCAGCTCGCCCTCGTCACGGCCCCCCAGACAACCGGTGACGATCACGCGGCCGTTCTCGTCCAGGGCCTCTCCGATGGTGTCGAGCGATTCCTGCACCGCCGAGTCGATGAACCCGCAGGTGTTGATGATCACCAGCTCGGCGCCCTCGTAGCTGTCGGACAGCGCGTAGCCCTCCGCTCGCAGCTGGGTGAGGATGCGTTCGGAGTCGACCAGCGCCTTGGGGCAGCCCAGGCTGACGAAGCCGACGCGCGGCGGGTTGTGGGTCATGAGGGGGCGGCGTCCGGTGACGTGGGGGCGTTATCGCCGGTGTATTCCTCGAGATGGCCGTCCGGATACTGGACGTGCACCTTGAGGTTGTTGCGCTCGATGAACTGCATCACCGAGTCGAACATCTGGCGGTTGGCCGTCTTGAGGCACGGCTCGATGGCCAAAACCTTCTGCCCGTTGAGCATCACCGGGTGCAGCCGTTGCGAGTAGACCAGACGGTGCTGGGCAAACGTCGCATCCCAGCTCGAGATGCGATCGATCCAGTCACTCGGGCGGAATCGGGCGCCGGCCTTGGTCACTGACTCGACGATGTAGCGTTTCGGCTGGTTGTCCATGAAGTCGTGGCTTGCTCGGCCTGCACCGAATGTGGATGGGGCGTGTTGAATGCGTCGAGCGGCTGGTCGCCTACGCGGGCCGCCTGCGGCCATCCCGGCGCTGAGTTGGTCGATGACCGGGCGTTTCCGGCCGGTCAATGCCCAGGGCGCTCGACGCTTCCTTTAGAATCGATCGGCCATTTTACTTCACTTGGCCGACAAACGCATCCGGCCGGACGAAGGAAGCAGGAGAAACACCATGGAAACGCGGCAAGGAGGTGGTCACGAGCACCGGGATGGTTCGTTGTCGATCATTCTGGTGGACACGGGCGGCACGTTCAACAAGCGCTATCGGCCCACCGACGGGGCGTTGGTCGTCGAGCCGGGCGGGATGGCCGTGGGCGCGATACTGGATTCGGCCGAGATGAACCTGGATCTCGAATGGCTCCAGCCCGTGTGCGTGGATAGCCTGGAGATGACAGATGCCGATCGCGATGCGCTCGTCGCGGCCTTGACCGGGGCGGTGAGACGACGACCGGATGCGCCGATCGTGGTGGTGCATGGCACCGACACGATGGTGCGCACGGGCGAGGTGCTGGCCGAAGCATTTCCCCGGCATTGCGTGGTGATCACGGGCGCCATGCGTCCGTACGAGATCGACCCGGTCGAATCGGCACTGAATCTCGGGCTGGCGCTGGGATTCGTTCAGGGAACACCCCGGTCGGGGGTCCACCTGGCGATGAGCGGGCTGGTGCGTCCGCTGGGAGAGTTGCAGAAGGATCGTGCAAACGGGTGCTTCCGGCCGAGCTCGTCGCGATCAGCATAAAAGAGGGCTCATCGGACTTTACCGTGAAGCGCATGCCGAATCTTGAGGACGCAGTACGCGGTATCGCGGTATCGCGATAGCCGTGGGTCATTCGTGTGATGACCTTAATGCGGTGATTCATGTCCTCGAGCACGCCGATGTTTAGGCGTTGACCCGCACTGGCGACGATCTCATGCAGGCTCATCTTGAGAAAGATCAGCGGGAAGACGTCGGCGTATTACCAGGCCCCCGCGGCTGACGGTGCGGAACACCCCCGGTTCGCCCAGCCAGTCGAAGAACGCCTGTAGGTCTCACGCCGGGTCGAGTCGTGGCGTACGCCGCGCACCGCGTCTTTCAGCTTGCGACGATCCTCGACCGTGAGGTCGCACCGGTACTGCACGCCCACCTCCTTGTCCGCCGTTTCGGCAACGCGCCTGAGGCGCTCGTCGTCGTGGAAAGGATGCTCGCCGACCTCCCAGGCCTTTTCCTTGGACTGGTGATTGAACAGCCGGGCCTTGAGCGCATGCCACCAGATGCGCGGCGACTTGCCGACCTGCTTCTCAATGCCCGCGCGCAACACGCGATCGGCGAACTGGTCGACCCGGTCGATTTCGACCCATCCGGCCATGAACGACTCGCCCAGGCCGAGATTGCCCCAGCCGAGGCTGCGGTCGATGGCCCGACTGTCGCGAATGCGCATATCCCAAGGGCGGTCGCCATTGACGCGAACATCGGCCGGAGCGAGGAGTGCTTCGAGCGTTGTTCGTTTCGTGCGGGGGAGGGATGCGTCGGTTTCTTCGATCGACACGCGTTCGTTCACGTCAAGTCTCCTGTCTTGAATGAACGCGTGACGGTGGCCAGATACGGCACCCGGCACGGAATGTCAGCCAATTTAACCTAAAGGTTGGTTGCGGTTCGTGCAACCGTTTCGGGGCCATTTGCAGAGCGTGGTGAACGGGGCGAATGTGAAGAGCCAAAAAAAACCCCGCCGAATGGCGGGGCTTTTGTAGGCGAGGTGTCTTCAGGAAGAAGACTGACGGACGATCAGCACTTGTGGGTGATGCCCGGGTTGCCTTCTGCGTCCTTGAGGACCGGCTCGTTTGGTTGGACCGGCTTGATGTGCTTCTGGTCACGCAGCCAGGACTCGACCTGGTCCCAGATCACCTCGCCGGTGTCGCCCGGGATGTTGCCCGGCTCGGCAACCGAGGCCCAGCCCGCGACCTTGTAGGTCTTGTTCGGGTCGATCGGCTCGCCACCCAGCTCCATGTCCTGGATGCGCTTGCCCTTCTCCGCGCTCGGAGCGCAGGCGTACTTCAGGCCACCGACGCGCACCATGTCGCCACCCTGCTGGTAGTAGGGGTCGGTGTTGAAGATGTTGTCGCAGACGTCCTCGAGGATGCCCTTGATCTGTTCGCCGGTGAATTCGTTGACGGTGACGTTCGGGTAGGTCAGGCCCACCTCGGTCATCAGGTCGTCGTAGGTGATCGGCTCGCCCGGGATCAGCGAGGTGCCCCAGCGAACGCCCGGGGAGAACGAGATCTGTGCGTCGTTGACGTCGATCAGCGCATCGCAGATCAGTTGGTCCCAGGTGCCGGTGAAGTTGCCGCGACGGTAGAGCAGGGCGTCGTTGGTTGCCAGGACGTCACTGGTGCGCTCGCCAGCGTTGAAGGTCTTGCCCTGGAAGGTGATTTCCTGGTTGTAGGCGTTGTCGATGTACGCCTGCATTTCCTTGTCCGGCTCGATGAAGTCGGAGAACACCGGCAGCAGGTGGTACTTGTAGTCTTGGACCTTGCCGTTGCGGACATCGAGATCCAGCACGCCGAGGTATTTGGCGTTGGAACCGGCGTTGGAGACGATGGTTTGGCCACCGCTGTTCTTGACGACGGTCGGGGTCGGGACCGCGTCGTGGGTGTGGCCGCCCATGATGGCGTCGATGCCGGTGACACGGCTGGCCATCTTGAGATCCACGTCCATGCCGTTGTGCGACAGGACCACGACCACCTCGGCGCCTTCGGCGCGGGCGGCGTTGACGGCGTCCTGCATCTTGTCGTCGCGGATGCCGAAGGTCCAGCCCTCGACCATCCAGCTCGGGTTGGCGATCGGGGTGTACGGGAAGGCCTGACCGACGACCGCTACTTGGACGCCGTTCTGCTCGCGGATGACATACGGTTTGAAGACGCGCTCGTAGAAGTCGCTGTCCAGAATGTTCTGGGCGACGAAGGCCATGTCGGTTGCGGACTCGAGGTCGGCGATGCCCTCCATCATGCGATCCTTGGTGTAGGTCGCTTCCCAGTGCGAGGTGAAGAAGTCCGGTTTGGCGATCTTCATCGCGTCGATCTGGCTCTGGGCGTCGGTCCACAGGGCCAGTGCGTTGCCCTGCCAGTTGTCGCCACCGTCCAGCAGGAAAGCGCCCGGACGCTGCTCGCGCATGTGCTTGATCAGAGTGAGCAGGTGGGCAAAGCCGCCGACCTTGCCGTACTTCTTGGCCGCCTCGGCGAAGTCGAGGCAGGTGAAGGCGTGAGCGGCCGGGGTGTTCGGCTCCAGGCCGAAGTACTTGAGGAATTGCTCGCCCACCAGGTGCGGCGGGTTGCCCTTCATCGAGCCCACGCCCAGGTTGATATTCGGCTCACGGAAGTAGACCGGCTTGAGCTGGGCGTGCATGTCGGTCATGTGCAGGATCGACACGTTGCCGAAGCGCGGCACTTCGTACATGTTGCTCGAGGCGTTGTTCGCCTTGACGGAGCGCGCAACGCGCTGGGTGCCGGTGCCGGCCTGGGCGGTCTCGAGGTTGATGCCGGCGGCCGAGGCCACGGCGAGCATCTGCAGAAATTCGCGGCGAGAAAGACTCATTGAAAACTCCCCTTTACGTTTTCAGTTTGGGTCAGCTCCCGGCCCGGCATGCAGCAGGGGACGGGATCCTTGGGATCTTTAGCGGTTCCCTGGGTGGGCCCCAAAGCCGGAAGCGTGCGTCGGGGCCAGTGCCAGGAAACTGAACCGGGACATTTAACCATACTGGCCAGCCCGACGATAGAAAAAATACTTATGCCGAACCGTGAAAACGTCGGCCTGACGGCCTTCGCCGGTCAGTCCGGGCCTCGTGGGCGTTTTCCGGGCACAAAAAAAGCAGGCCGAAGCCTGCTTTTCGATTCCAGCAAAAACCCGTTGGGTTACTTGCGGATGCCCGGACCGTTGAGTTCCAGTCCGTTGTCGTTGAAGGACATGAAGTACTCAAGGTTGCGCGCGTACTCGGAGTACTGCGCCGGCGGTACGGTGCCGGTGTCACGGATGCAGCCGTAGATCCGCTTGTGCATGGTGTACATCTTGCCCTTGCTGTAGCGGAAGATCGGGAAGTGGGTGGTGTTGCCCAAGTTCATGTGCAGGTGCTCGGCCCGAACGTACTTGCCGCCATGGTACTGGTGGCAGTCGGCACAGGAGTTGTCCAGTCGACCAGTGCGACGGAACCAGGCTTCCTTGCCCTCGTTGTAGGCGGCCTTGGCGCCTTCGCTGTCAGCCTCGACCATGTTGGTCATGCCGTTGGACTCGCTTGCAAGGTAGGCGAGTACGTTGGCCAGCTTCTTGTAGTTGTTCTTCGGATCCCAGACCTTGTCCGCCTCTTCGCCGGCGTTCTTCTGGCAGTTGATGATGTCCAGACCGAGGCTGTGGACTTCACCGTCCTCTTTGTTGTAGTGCGGGTACCTGGCGCGCAGGCCCTTGGCTTCGCCCAGGCAGGAGGACAGCGGCTTGCCGTTCGGCAGGCGGTATTCGTTCCAGAGCTCTTCACCGGCCGCGATGTACTGGTCGGTCTCCGGGAAGATCATCATGCCTTCCCACTGCGAGCGGGCGTCTTCATCGATCGCGTAGACGCCCATGTTGTAGTCCTCGAACGGGACGTCCGGGTAGCGGTCCTCGTAGAATTCGACCATCAGGGCGCGGAACTCTTCCGGATCGGACGGGTTGGCCGGCTCGGCCATTGCGCCGCCGGTGGCCAGAACGCTGGCGGCGATCATGCTTGAAAACAGGCGTTTCATTATGAATATCTCCTCGTGATTCGGGTCTAGCTTTTTTTCTGATTCCTGAGACCTGTGCTTACAGGGTGTAGAGGAAATCGACGACCTGGCTGATTTCCTCGTCGGTCAGGAATTCGTTTGCACCCATCGGCGGCATGATGGTCTGTTCGCCGAACTTGTCGCGCGGATCATGGATCACGGCCACGAGATCTTCGCGCTCCGGGTAGCGGGCTTCCATGGCGATCAGGGCCGGGCCGATGTTGCCGGCCAGGTTGCCGCCCTTGATCTGGTGGCACGCCAGGCAGTTGCCAGAGCCACGGTCAAAGGCGATTTCCTTGCCCTTCTTGGCGGACTCGGACAGGCCGGAGTCGGTCGCCATGGCGGCGCTGGAGAAACCCATACCGGCTGCAAGCAGTGCGGCGGCGCCTGCCGTGGTGATCACGGATGTGAACTTCTTCATTGTTATCCTCCTCTGCGGTCGCTGTGTCAGCGCCGAGATTCCTTGGTGAGTTGTCTCATTCATCGAATCGACGTCTACCACTTTAGTGGCCTAAACACTCGAGACAATAAAAAATAATTTATGGCGACATGATGGATTGATTATTAGCATTTGTTGAAATTCCATCGTCCCGCCGCCCCCGTCATGAGGGGGTTTGCGTAATCATTAATATCACATCCCGACGGTTTTTTCCGAGTTTGCTCTCTTAAAAGGGGCGCCGGGCAATGTGCCGTCTGCCCGGCCCGTGATGGCAGGCTCGGTGCCGTGCTCTTTCTGCAAAAACCCGACTGTTTTACTCATCTGTTTGGCCGGCGCGCCGCTCGATCTCCTGCAGGGTCGATTCGATGCGCGCCTGGGCGCGCGGGTTGTTGGCGGTGTAGGTGTAGGCCGTCTCCAGTTCCTGGTGGGCGGCCACCAGGTTGTCCTTGAGCAGGAAATAGCGGCCGAGTTGTTCGTGATGTTCGAGCGGGCGATTGGCGGCGCTGGCCGCACGGGAGAGTGTCAGCGCGGCCTCGGCGTCCCTGGGGCGGTTTTCGACAGCCTGCCGCGCGGTCCGGTAGGCCGTTTTGGTATCGCCGCGATCGAGCATCCAGTCGACTTCGACGCGGAGCAGGGTGGTGTCACCGGGGTAGAGCGAGATCAGATCCGCGAGGACACGGTCGGCCTCTCGCGTTTGTCCGGTGTCGTTCAGCGCCCGTGCCAGTGGCAGGGCGTACCAGCGGTTGCCCGGTTGTCCGCGGTAGAGCGGGCGCAGCTTCTCGACGGCCTGCTCGTGTTTGCCCTCGCGCCGGGCGGCAATGGCCTGGCGATAGATTTCGCCTCGCCCGTCCAGGGAGAGCCCGCTACGGCCGCTGAGTGCCGCCAGCCGCGCACGGGCGAGCTGAAATGATTCGCTGTCGGTGGCGCCAAAGCGGTCATTGTTGAGCCCGGCAAGCCGGTCTCGGATCGCGCTGATGCGCTCGCTGTTCATCGGGTGGGTGCGCAGGAATTCGAACTGTCGCCCGGGAGCGGCGCCGGCCCGTCGCTGTAGCGTCTCGAAGAAGCTGGCCATGCCGCGCGGATCGATATCGGCCCGGCGCAGGGTGTCGATGGCAATTCGGTCGGCTTCGCGCTCATGCATGCGGGTGTAGTTGATTGCATTCTGCGCCGCCCCGGCGATGCCTGCCGTCGCGACGGCGGCGCCGAGTTGGGGGTCGATGGCGCCCAGCAGGATACCGGCGATAAAACCGGCGACGGCGGTCATGCTGTTGCCGGTCTGGGCGGCGACCATCTGGGCGATGTGCCGCTGGGTGGCGTGCGCGATTTCGTGGGCGACCACGCCGGCCAGTTCGCTTTCGTTCTCCGCGGCGAGCATCAAGCCGGAGAATATGGCGATGTATCCCCCCGGCACGGTAAAGGCGTTGATCGTCGGGTTGTCGATGATGACCAGCTGGGGGGCGAAGCGCGTGCCTGAGGCGGAGGACATCAGGCGGATGCCGAGGTCGTTAAGGTAGGAATCGAGTAGGGGGTCCTCGATCACGGCCCCGCGGGCGCGCAACTTCGCGAAAACCTCCGCGCCGATCTGGCGTTCTTCGGCGGGCGAGAGCACGGTGTCGACCGGGTTGCCCAGTTCCGGTAGCTGGGCGTTGGCGCGACCGGGCAGGCTGGTGAGCAGTAAGGCGATCAACAGCAGGTTGAAGAGGTGTCGAGTCATGGGTTTCGTGTGGTGCTTCCCGTGGTTGATGCTTTTTCGTTTGCGCTTGGATCGAATGCCCTGGTGCGGGTTTCCGAGCGGGAGGAAGGCTCTCTGCCCGGCGTGAATGCGGCGGGGCCCGCGCGGGGCCAATGTGCTGGTTTTCCGTGTCATGTTAACGGGCCGTTCCGCCTTCTTGCGCGGTAACGCCGCCGAGGAGCCCCTGGGCGGCCGTGCTCCGACTGGCATTTCAATCAGCTCATGGGGTTGTTGATGGACGCGGTGCGACATAGGCCGCTAAACTGCCGCGCATTCCTACGTGAACCGGTCTGGAGACGATTATGGCAGCCTACGAAAGTATCAGTGCCGATGAGTTGAATGCGCGCCTTGGCGAGGTCGCCCTGTTCGACGTGCGCGGCCCGGCCGAAACGGGGCGCGGCGTGATCGAGGGGGCTGCCCTGGTGCCGCTGCATCTGGTGCCGATGAACGTGGATCGTTTCCGTGGCGATCGAGACGTGGTCATCTACTGCCACAGCGGTGCCCGCTCGGCGCAGGCCTGCCAGTTCCTGGCGGGCCAGGGTGTCGACCGACTCTTCAATCTTGAAGGGGGAGTGATGTATTGGGCGGGTTCGGGCCTGCCGCTGGTGGCGCCGGAGCAGTAGGCATTGTCTTGTTTGCTTGAGCGCATTGGTTGCCCGGGCCCGTTTTATGATTGCCGCCGGAGGGAGTGTCGATGAATGAACAGGCGCCGATCGAGGTGGACGCCCGGGGGCTGTCGTGCCCCATGCCGTTGCTCAAGGCGCGCAAGGCGCTGGCGACGGCAGCGACCGGGCAGCGGATCGTGGTGCGGGCCACGGATCGCGGTGCGGAGAGTGATTTTCGTGCCTACTGCGAGCGCGCTGGCCACGAGTTGGTGGGGCTCGAGTGGCAGGGAGACGAGTTGCGAGTCGAGTTGATCCGCGGCGAGTAGTTCCGTCGGAATGGTTCGGCGGTTTTCGAGGGGGCCCAAGGATGGGGATGCATGGTCGTTGTGTTGTGAGCGGGCGTCGGTGCGGTTAGTGATGGCGCTGGCCGGGGCTAGGCGTTCGCGGGGGTTCTGACGTATTGTCGGGCTCGTCAATGACAACAACTAACGACATAACGAATTTGACACAAGGGAGTGATAAGCCATGGGGAATGCCCACCCGATTCGCCTGCTGCTGGCAGGCGCCTTCATGTTTGGCCTGCTGTTCTCCGGACTGGTCCGGGCCGAATTTCAACCATTCATCGAGGGAACCGCGCTGCCGGGGGATGTCGAGGCATCTGCGGAGACGGCGCGCGAGAAGCTGGCCGCTGAGGGTTTCGAGTTGGTGGGTGATTACGCGCCCACCGACGGCGTGCATATCCTGGTCGTGACCAACGATGTCTTGCTCGACACGGCGGCGCGCAGTCCGCGAGGGGGCTACGGCGCGGTCCTGAGCGTAGCGCTCGAGCAAACCGACAGCGGCACGCGCGTCTCCTACCAGCATCCGCAGTATGTGGCGCACGGCTACCGTCTGGAATCGGACAACGAGCCCGTCTTTCAGGCGATGGCGGGGGCACTGGGGGCCACCGGCTATTTCGGCGCCGAACCCATCTCCAGTACCAACTTGCGCACCTACCAGTACGCGTTTGGGCTCGAGACCTTCGAAGACCCAATCGATCTCGGCGGGTTTGACTCCTTTGATGCCGCCGATCGGCAGATCGCCAGTCGTGCCGATAACGGCGAACTAGGCACGGAGCTGGTCTACCGTGTGCGCATTCCGGGGCGCGACCAGGTGGTCTACGGCGTGGGCATGCACACCGACGATCCGAATGCGAACGGGGCGGCGCTGGTGCAGGCGGTCGATCATGATGCGCCTCGCGGTTATGCGTTCCTGCCCTACCCGGTGCTGCTGGATGGCACCGGCGCGGAAACGCTCAGTCTGCGTTTTCGCATGGCGTTGTTCTTCCCCGATCTGCCCATGATGGGCGGTGATGCCTCGTTCTTTAAGCTGCGCAAGGCGCCCGATGCCGTCAACCAGCTGATGCTTGGGGTCGTCGATGGCGAGATCGAGCAGGAAGAGCGGAGCGCGGGCGGTGGCTTCGGCTCCTTCTGATCCTTGCCGGCGATCGGCGGATGCCGCTCGCCGTGGGTGCCTGCATTGCCCCCAAAGTGGTGAAATCTGTCCAATAACACGTTATATTGGCAGGTCTACGATTGAGACCGCCGGGCCCTAACGGGCGCATCCGCGGTTGATGGCAGCCTGCTCGGCCGGCGATGATCTCGCCGCCCGGGCGGGCTGCCGTCGTCATGGGTTGCGTTGATCGCGTTGTACTCTTTGCTTTCGAGCAAACTCAATGAGAAGTGGATGACCATCCGGGGCACGCCCCGGATGCGGGGACGGTTGCCCCGAAATTCGGACGTTTGCTCCGGTGGTTCGTCCGCCGTCGAGTCGATCGTCAAGTCATTAAGTCAGTGAAACGCGCATGTTTCGAGGTGAGTACTCTCGTGGAATTGTCCGGCGGTGAAATCCTGGTCGAGTGCCTCAAGGCGGAAGGGGTCGATACGGTCTTCGGCTACCCCGGTGGGGCGGTCCTTCACATTTACGATGCCCTGTTCCAGCAGAAACAGGTGCAGCACGTGCTCGTGCGCCACGAGCAGGGCGCGGTCCACATGGCCGACGGCTTTGCTCGGGCCACCGGCAAGCCCGGCGTCGTGCTGGTGACTTCCGGCCCGGGGGCCACCAACGCGGTCACCGGTATCGCCACCGCGCACATGGATTCGATTCCGCTGGTGGTGTTCACCGGCCAGGTGCATAGCGCACTGATCGGCAACGACGCCTTCCAGGAGGTCGACAACGTCGGCATCACCCGTCCCTGCGTGAAGCACAACTTCATGGTCAAGGACGTGCGTGACATGGCCGAGACCATCAAGAAGGCCTTCTACGTGGCGACCACCGGTCGCCCGGGCCCGGTCGTGGTCGACATCCCCAAGGATGTCACCGACCCGAAGGTCAAGGTGCCGTTCGAGTACCCGGAAAAGGTCGCGATGCGCTCCTACCAGCCCACCGAGAAGGGGCATTCCGGGCAGATCCGCAAGGCGGTCGACCTGATCGTCAACGCCGAGCGCCCGATGATCTACACCGGCGGCGGCGTCATTCTCGGCCGTGCGGCCGATGAGCTGACTCACTTCACGCGCAAGCTCGGCTACCCGATCACGCAGACGCTGATGGGCTTGGGTGCCTACCCGGCGAGCGACAAGCAGCATCTGGGCATGCTCGGCATGCACGGCACCTACGAGGCGAACATGGGTATGCATCATTGCGATGTCCTGATCGCCATCGGCGCGCGTTTCGATGACCGCGTCACGGGTGATCTGTCCAAGTTCTGCCCGTACGCCAAGATCGTCCACGTCGACATCGACCCGTCCTCGATCTCCAAGAACGTGATCGTCGACGTGCCGATCGTCGGCGCGGTCAAGTCGGTACTCACCGAGATGATCGAGCTGATCAACCAGGCCGGCGGAGCGAAGAAAACCAAGGAGCTCGAGACCTGGTGGGACCAGATCGAGCAGTGGCGCGGCATGAAATGCCTCGACTACAAGTGGTCCGACGACATCATCAAGCCGCAGTACGTCGTCCAGAAGCTGTGGGAGGTCACCGGCGGTGATGCCTTCGTCACCTCCGACGTCGGCCAGCACCAGATGTGGGCCGCGCAGTACTACGGCTTCAACAAGCCGCACCGCTGGATCAACTCCGGCGGGCTGGGCACGATGGGCTTCGGCCTGCCGGCAGCGCTGGGCGCCAAGTGGGCCTTCCCCGACGAGGAGGTTGCCTGCGTGACCGGCGAGGGCAGCATCCAGATGTGCAGTCAGGAGCTGTCCACTGCGCTGCAGTACCAGCTGCCGATCAAGATCGTCAGCCTCAACAACGGCTACCTCGGCATGGTCCGTCAGTGGCAGGAGTTCTTCTACTCCGGTCGCTACGCCATGAGCTACATGGAATCCCTGCCGGATTTCGTCAAGCTGGCCGAGTCCTACGGGCACGTCGGCATGCGCATCGAGAAGCCCTCCGACGTCGAGGGCGCACTACGGGAGGCGTTCGCCATGAAGGACCGCCTGGTCTTCATGGACTTCCAGACCGATCCGGAAGAGAACGTCTACCCGATGGTTCCCGCCGGTGCGGGCCTCAACGAAATGATCCTGCTGTGAGGGCGGCCTGACATGCGACATATCATCTCGATCCTGATGGAAAACGAGGCCGGCGCGCTCTCGCGGGTGGCCGGTCTGTTCTCGGCACGTGGCTACAACATCGAATCACTCTGCGTGGCGCCGACCCACGACGAATCCCTGTCGCGCCTGACGCTGGTCACCAGCGGCGACGAGCAGGTGATCGAACAGATCGTCAAGCAGCTCAACAAGCTGATCGACGTGGTCAAGGTCCAGGACATGGCCGACACCGCGCACATCGAGCGCGAGTTGATGCTGGTCAAGCTGCAGGCCTTCGATGGCGTGCGCGAGGAGGTCTACCGGCTGGCCGACATCTTCCGTGGCCAGATCATCGACGTGACCGAGTCCAGCTACACCGTCCAGCTGGTCGGCCCGGGCAGCAAGCTCGATGCCTTCATCGATGCGCTCGGCTCGACCCCGGTGGTCGAGATCGTGCGCTCGGGTGCGCTGGGCATCTCGCGCGGGCCGCGCGGGATGCTGGTGCCCGAGGTCTGATCCTCGCCGATTTTCCGTTTACCTATTCCAAATACCACTCGACTGGAGACACATCACATGCAGGTTTATTACGACAAGGATTGCGACATCTCCCTGATCCAGGGCAAGAAGGTCGCCATCATCGGTTACGGCTCGCAGGGCCACGCCCACGCGCTCAACCTCAAGGAATCCGGTGTCGAGGTCGTAATCGGCCTGCGTGCCGGTTCCGGCTCGCAGAAGAAGGCCGAGGGCGAGGGCCTGACGGTCAAGACCATCGAGGAGGCCTCCGCCTGGGCCGATGTGGTCATGATGCTGGCCCCGGACGAAAATCACGCCGAGATCTACGCCAACCAGGTCGAGCCGAACCTGCGTGAAGGCGCGACGCTGGCCTTCGCCCACGGCTTTTCCGTGCTGTACAACCAGGTCACCCCGCGCAAGGACCTCGACGTGATCATGATCGCGCCGAAGGCCCCGGGTCACACCGTGCGTTCCGAGTTCGCCCGTGGCGGCGGCATCCCGGACCTGATCGCCATCCACCAGGATGCCTCCGGCAAGGCCAAGGACATCGCGCTGTCCTACGCCTCCGGTGTTGGTGGCGGTCGTACCGGCATCATCGAGACCACCTTCAAGGACGAGACCGAGACCGACCTGTTCGGCGAGCAGGCCGTGCTCTGCGGCGGTACCGTCGAGCTGGTCCGTGCCGGCTTCGAGACCCTGACCGAGGCGGGCTACCCGGCCGAGATGGCCTATTTCGAGTGCCTGCACGAGCTCAAGCTGATCGTCGACCTCATGTACGAGGGCGGCATCGCCAACATGAACTACTCGATCTCGAACAACGCCGAGTTCGGCGAGTACGTCACCGGCCCGAAGGTGATCAACGACGAATCCCGCCAGGCGATGCGCGAGGCGCTGGCCAACATCCAGAACGGCGAATACGCGAAACGCTTTATCAACGAGGGGGCACTGAACTACCCTTCAATGACGGCACGTCGTCGCCAGGATGCCGAGCACCCGATCGAGCAGGTCGGTGAGCGCCTGCGCGGCATGATGCCGTGGATCAGCGCCAACAAGATCGTCGACAAGTCCCGCAACTGATTGCGGGGCGATCGGACGAGACAATCCCGGGAGGGGCAGAACATGGATCACGAGACGCAGACCGAGCAGCAACCGGCCGACCGGCAGGAAGAGCGTCGGCGGCGCAAGGCGATCTACCTTCTGCCCAACCTGTTCACGACCGGCGCCCTGTTCGCCGGTTTTTTCGCGATTGTAATGGCCGTTCAGGACAACTTCGTCCCGGCGGCCATCGCCGTTTTTATCGCCATGCTGCTCGACGGCCTGGACGGGCGCGTGGCGCGGATGACCGGCACCGAGTCGGAGTTCGGTATCCAGTACGACTCGCTCTCCGACGTGGTCTCCTTCGGCATTGCCCCGGCCCTGATCATCTACCTCTGGAGCCTGCAGGGGATGGGCGATCGCTGGGGCATGCTCGGCGCGTTCGTCTTCGCCGCGGCGGCGGCGATTCGTCTGGCGCGTTTCAACGTGCAGGTGGAGACGGTCGACAAGGGCTACTTCGTGGGGCTGGCGTCGCCGGCGGCCGCGGCGGTGTTGATGGGTATGGTGTGGTTCTTCGAGTCCCACGACATCCCGTTCCAGGTGCAGCAGGGCTGGGTCTGGGTGATCACTATCACCACCGGCCTGTTGATGGTGTCGAGCTTCCCGTACTTCAGTGGCAAGCGGCTCTCACCGCGTCTGCGGTTATCGTTTCTCAGCCTGCCGATCGCGATCATCGTGTTCGTGCTGGCCCTGTGGGATTTCGCCCTGACGCTCTGGGTGCTGGCGAGTGCCTATGCGCTTTCGGCACCGTTGTGGACGCTCTCGCGCGGATTGCGGCGGCGCCTGAAACGCTCGATGTCTTGAATCAGAACGCCTCGGTCGTTAACTTGGCAAGATGAGCAGTCGTTTTCGCGCAGCCCGTTGTTCCCCCCCGACCACCGTCCCGGTGGTCGGGCTGCGCGTCGTCTGCTCGTCGCTGCTGCTGCGACTGCCCCGCTGGGGCGATTGAGATGATGCCTGGCGAGGCGACCCACGCGACCACCGACCAGATACCGACTAGATAAAGAACGTCCGACGGGAGAACCCGGCGGCGACACCTGAGGTTTTTGCCATGAGCAGCAGTGACTCCTTGATCATCTTCGACACCACGCTTCGCGACGGTGAGCAGAGCCCGGGCGCGTCGATGACGCGTGACGAGAAGCTGCGCATCGCCCGTCAGCTCGAGCGACTGGGCGTGGACGTGATCGAGGCCGGCTTTGCCGCGGCGAGCGAGGGCGATTTCAACGCCATTCGCACCATCGCCGAACACGTCGAACACTCCACCATCTGCTCGCTGGCACGTGCCGGCGAGAAAGATGTCCGTCGCGCTGGCGAGGCGGTGTCCCCGGCACCGCGGCGGCGTATCCACACCTTTATCGCCACCAGCCCGATCCACATGGAGAAAAAGCTCCGCATGACGCCGGACGAGGTGGTCGGGCATGCGGTAAAGGCGATCAAGATCGCGCGCGAGTACACCGATGACGTCGAGTTCTCGGCCGAGGACGCGGTGCGCTCGGAGATGGACTTCCTGGTGCGTGTGTTCGAGGCGGCGATCGAGGCCGGCGCGACCACGCTCAACGTGCCGGACACGGTCGGTTACGCCACGCCGGACCAGTGGGCCGAGCAGATGGCGACCCTGATCGAGCGGGTCAACGGCTCGGAGCAGGTGGTCTGGTCGACGCACTGCCACAATGACCTCGGGCTGGCCGTCGCCAACTCACTGGCCGCGGTGCGCTCGGGATTCCGCCAGGTCGAATGCACCATCAATGGTCTGGGCGAGCGGGCCGGTAATGCCGCGCTCGAGGAAGTGGTCATGGCCACCCGCACCCGACCGGATATTTACGGCGTGTCGACCCGCATCGATGCCACCCAGATCGTGCCGACCTCCAAGCTGGTCTCCACGATCACCGGTTACCCGGTGCAGCCGAACAAGGCGATCGTCGGGGCGAACGCCTTCGCCCACGAGTCCGGCATCCACCAGGACGGCGTGCTCAAGCACCGCGAGACCTACGAGATCATGCGGGCCGAGGACGTCGGTTGGTCGACCAATCGCCTGTCGCTGGGCAAGCTTTCCGGGCGCAATGCCTTCAAGAGCCGCCTGAAGGATCTGGGTGTCGAACTGGAAAGCGAGGAGGCACTCAACGATGCCTTCCGTCGCTTCAAGGAACTGGCCGACAAGAAACGCGAGATCTTCGACGAGGACATCCAGGCGTTGGTCTCGGAGGTCTATGACGAGCAGGAAGAGGCCTTCCGCCTGGTTGCGCTGCACGTCTGCTCGGAGACCGGCGAGACGCCGGAGGCGACCATCACCGCCTCGATCCGCGGCGAGGAAATGACCGCCACGGCCACCGGGGCCGGCCCGGTCGACGCCGCGCTGGCCGCGATCGAGAAGATCGTCGCCTCGGGCGCCAACCTGCAGCTCTACTCGGTGAACAACATCACCAGCGGCACCGACGCGCAGGGCGAGGTCAATGTGCGCCTGGAACGTGCCGGGCGGATCGTCACCGGTCAGGGGGCGGACACGGATATCGTGATCGCCTCGGCGAAGGCCTACCTCAATGCCATCGAGCGCCTCGAGCATCCGCCCAAGCGTGCGCACCCGCAGATGGGTGACGTGTGACTCGGGGACTCGTCTAGGCATGGCCTTGCGTGTGGATCGAGAGGCCGCCCTGGGGTGGCTCGGCATCGAGGGGTTCCGCCCCAGTGGACGCGTGCGCCCGGCCCAGGCCCAACAGCGATTGCCCGTCGAGAGCGATGCCCCGACAGCTGATGAGCCCGTCACGGCACGGGACGAGTCACGGCCCGAGCTGATCGAAACTCCGGTGGATACGTCGGCGGATGTCCCGACCCCGGCGGTTGCCGGGGCGGATGATGAGCCACACCCGCAAGTGCCCGTGCCCGCGGCCGAGGCCGAGGCCGAGGCCGCCACGGCACCAGACGAGCCGGCCGATCAGGTGTTGCCGGATGGAGTGCGTCTCGCCGCCGATTCCCCCCACCGGAGACTCGCCGAGGCGATTGCCCAGGTTGCCGGTCTGGCCTGCGAAACGGGCGAGGGCGGCGATATCGTGACCGTACGGGGTGAAACCTGGGAGCTGGCGGCACTCGCCGACGACGGACCGGCCAAGCGTCGGCTGTGGCGGGCCCTGGTGACCCGCGGCCGGCGGGTGCGCGGGTGAGGGCCGAGTCCGACGTCATGCCGGCGTGGGACTGGGCCGCGCTGGCGGGCGAGGACCTGCCGGAGATCGTCGCGATCGAAGAGGCGGCCCATCCGTACCCCTGGAGCGAGGCGATCTTCGAGGATTGCCTGCGGGCCGGTTATCGTCTCGACGGGGCCTTCTCGCGCGGGCAGTTGATCGGCTACTCGGTAATCATGACCGTGCTCGACGAGTGGCACCTGCTCAATCTGTGCGTCGATCCGGCATTGCAGCGGCGCGGGGTGGGGCGGTTCCTGCTCGAGCGATTGCTCGAGTCGGCGGATGCCGGCGAGGCCGGTTGCGTGATCCTTGAGGTGCGGGCCGGCAACGCCGCGGCCATCGCCCTCTACGAGTCGGCGGGCTTTACGGATATCGGCCACCGAAAGGCGTATTATCCGGCCCCCCAGGGGCGGGAGGATGCGCGCGTGATGCGCTTCCTCCTGTAGGACCCAATCATTGTTCCATCGGCCCCTCGTGACGACGGGCCCTGTCATTGCAGACCCGAGAGTCCATGAGCACTACCCCCGAAAACGATTACTCCAGCCGGCGCACCTTCGCGATCATCTCGCACCCGGACGCGGGCAAGACCACCATGACCGAAAAGCTGCTGCTGTTCGGCGGGGCGATCCAGCTCGCCGGCACGGTCAAGGGGCGCAAGTCGGGTCGGCATGCCACCTCCGACTGGATGGCGATGGAGAAGGAGCGCGGCATCTCGGTGACCAGTTCGGTGATGCAGTTCCCCTACCGCGAGCGCATCATCAACCTGCTCGACACCCCCGGCCACGAGGACTTCTCCGAGGACACCTACCGCGTGTTGACCGCCGTTGACTCGGCGCTGATGGTCATCGATGCGGCCAAGGGCGTCGAGGCACGCACCATCAAGCTGATGGAGGTCTGTCGCCTGCGCACCACGCCGATCATGACCTTCGTCAACAAGCTCGACCGCGAGGGCCGTGACCCCCTCGAGCTGCTCGACGAGGTCGAGACCGTGCTCAACATCCGCTGCGCGCCGGTGACCTGGCCGATCGGTAGCGGCAAGCGTTTTCGCGGCATCTATCACATTGCCCAGGACACCACCTATCTCTTCGGCGCGGCCGATGGCACCCGCGATCAGGCCGTCGAGGCGATCAAGGGGCTCGACAATCCCATGCTTGACGAGCGTCTGGGCACCCAGGCCGACGAGTTGCGCGAGGAGATGGAGCTGGTGCAGGGAGCGGCCGACGAGTTCGATCTCGACGCCTATCTCAAGGGGGAACAGACGCCGGTGTACTTCGGTTCGGCGATGAACAACTTCGGCGTGCAGTCCTTGCTCGACGACTTCGTCGAGGTGGCCCCGTCGCCGCAGCCGCGCGAGGCGACCGGTCGCACGGTCGAGCCCTCGGAGAACAAGTTCACCGGATTCGTCTTCAAGATCCAGGCGAACATGGACCCGCAGCACCGCGACCGGATTGCCTTCCTGCGCATCTGCTCGGGCGAGTTTCGTCGTGGCATGAAGTCCCACCACGTGCGCCTGGGGCGCGACGTGAAGATCCCCGACGCCCTGACCTTCATGTCCTCCGACCGCGTGCGACTGGAAACGGCTCAGGCCGGCGACATCATCGGCATCCACAACCACGGCACGGTCCGGATTGGTGACACCTTCACCGAAGGCGAGAAGCTCGCCTTCACCGGCATCCCCAACTTCGCCCCGGAACTGTTCCGCCGGGCGCAGCTCAAGGACCCGCTCAAGTCCAAGCAGTTGCTCAAGGGCCTGTCACAGTTGTGCGAGGAAGGGGCGACCCAGCTCTACCGGCCGCTGACCAACAACGACCTGATCCTGGGTGCCGTGGGCGTACTGCAGTTCGACGTGGTGGCTCAGCGCCTCAAGGACGAGTACAACGTCGACTGCCGCTTCGAGGCGGTCAACGTCAATACCGCCCGCTGGGTGGAATGCGACGATCCCAAGCGCTTCGAGGAATTCAAGAACAAGAACCAGGCGAATCTTGCGGTCGACCACGCCGGCGAGCTGGTCTACATCGCGCCCACCCGGGTCAATCTGCAGATGACCCAGGAGCGCTGGCCCGAGGTGCGCTTTCTGGCCACCCGCGAGCACGGCGACTACCGCACCGAGTAAGCCGCGAAGCCCCTGGCTTGAAGAGCCGCCGGGCAGCCACGGGCCCGTGGTGGATCAGTGGTCTTGCGGATTGCCGTCGGGCTTGACGCCGAGCGTGTGGTCGACCAGCTGGTCGAAGTGTTCCGGGTTGATGTACTGGAACAGTTCATCGCCGTCGGGTTCGACGGTGATGGCCAGCCCCTTCTCCGGGTAGAGCCACAACATGGCCGGTGGCTCGTCCTCGTCACGTTCGCCGCGGGGCAGCGGGCGCTTGTCCGTCGGCTCGCCGAAGCGCCGGGTTATCAGTCCTTCCTCGTAATCCGCACTGGGCGCGTAGCTGATCGAGCGGATCGGTTTGTCCTGTGCTTCGACCAGCGCCTCCTCCGACATGGACAACTTGCGTGCCCCGCTCGGTGTCGGGTCGGCGATGCGCGAGTCCCCCGCCCAGCGCTCCAGCGTTTCCGGATCGACCTCGGCCACCAGGATCACCTTCGCGGTCAGCGGGCCGACGTTCATGCGGCCGAAGAACGCCTCCATCGACAACGGCTCGCCGGGTTGGGCGAATATCGCCAGATCGGCCTTCTGGTTATAACGCCGCTTGAAATCGAGCAGGGTCGACTCCCCCAGCGTCACGCCGAATACCGATACCTGTCCTTGCCCATTGACCTCGACCTCCCATGGCAGGAACGGATGCTCGGGTGGAGTGGGTTGGCAGCCGGCCAACAACGCGGCCAACAGGGCCGCGCCCAGGGCGAGGGATCGAGGGGCGGAAACGAAGCGGGGCATGGGCATTCCAGAAAACTCAAGGGATGGAGGCGATCGGTGGACAAACGACAGACAGTCGCGACACGAGCCCGGATTTAATCAGCCCGGCGCGGCGCGGGCAAGTCGGCGGTCGCGGCAGGCATGGTGTCTGTATTGCGTCGATCGAGCACATGGGGGTATGTTGCCTGCATCCGGTTTGTCAGATAAGGAGGGATGCGCATGCCGATCGCAGGGAGTTCGAATGGAGTCGTTGGACGAGAGCGACGGTTCGCGGTGCTGGCGGGCGTCCTGGCGCTCGGGGTGGCTTTGCTGCTCGCCGGACCGGCCGTCGCGGAGGATTTCCCGCTGCGCGACAAGTATGCCTCGGTGGGCGTGGCGCCGGTGGAAACCGAGGAACTGGCGGCCTCGCTGGATGCCATGGCCGTGGTCGATGCGCGCTCGCCCTACGAGTACGCAACCCTGCATATCCGGGATGCCGTCTCGATCCCGCTTGCCGCGCGTGATTTCGATGAATCCGTGCGGACCCTGGCCGAGAAATCGGGCCAGCCCCTGGTGTTCTATTGCAATGGCGTGACCTGCGCGGTCTCCTACAAGGCGGCGCTCAAGGCCAAGGAGGCCGGGGTGGCGGAGGTGCGCGTCTATGACGCCGGTGTATTCGCCTGGGCCCAGACCCACCCGGAGCACACGGTCCTGCTGGGCGAGCCGTTGCAACGTGCCGACCGGCTGATCGCCGACGAGGCCTTCAAGAGTCGCGTCCTGGATGAGGACGCCTTCTATGCGCGCATCCAGTCGAGCACCGACCCCGTGATCGTCGACATCCGCAGCAAGGATCAACGCCAGGGGGTGTCCTTGTTCCAGATGCAGGACCGTCACGTCCCCCTGACCATCGACAACCAGGAACTCGGCGGGCTGGTGCAGGCGGCGATAACGGAAAAGCGGCCGATGTTTTTCGTCGATGCTACCGGTAAGCAGGTGCGCTGGCTGCAGTACTACCTCGAGGAGCAGGGCGCCACGCAGTACTGGTTCCTCGAGGGTGGCGCCAGCCAGATATTCGAAAGCATGGGGCTTCAATAACGACCCCGGCAGTCAGTCACCCCGCGGATCGTGTGGCCCGGTCAGAGCGCCCCGGTTACCCCACTGAATAGCGCTCGCGCCATTCGATGCTCCAGCGTTCCAGCAAGCCGGCCACCGTGCTCCGGTCGGTCACCGCGGTATCCAGCCCCAGCACGTGCGCCGCGTCGCGAAGGTTTTCCACGGCCCGCTGGTTGTCCAACGGGGTGGCGTGGTTGGCCTTGCTCAGCTTGCGCCCGTCGGGGCCATTGACCAGTGGCAGGTGCAGGTAGCCCGGCACGTGCAGCCCCAGTGCCTCGGCGAGTTCCACGTGCAGCGGCGTGAGGTTGGCCAGGTCTTCGCCGCGCACCACCTGCGTGACGCCCATCTCGTCGTCATCGACCACGTTGGCCAGGTGATAGGCAATCGGCCCGTCGGCGCGTCGCAGGACCGGGTCGCCCACCTCGGTGGCCAGGCACTGGGTGAGTTCGCCCAGGCGTCGGTCGGCCACCGTGCACCGGTGCGCACCCACTTGAAATCGCCAGGCATGACGTTCATGGGCCGGGGCGGGTTGTTCGCGGCAAAAGCCGGGGTAGATCGGCCCGATCGCGCCGATGACCTGCCCGTGCTTATCCGCCCAGTCACGCAACCGCGCCCGTGTGCAGTGGCACCGATAGATCCGTCCGGCCGATTCGAGCCGCTCCAGCGCGGTTTCGTAGCGCGCGGTACGCTCGCTCTGGAAGACCACCTCGCCATCGAACACCAGCCCGTGGGCCTGCAGTTGTTCGAGGATCATCTCGATCGCGTCACGACGGCTGCGTGCCTGGTCGGTGTCGTCGATCCGCAGCGCCCAGCGGCCGTTGTGGGCCCGCGCGTCCAGAAAGCTTCCCAGCGCCGCGACCAGCGAGCCGGCGTGCAGCGGCCCGGAAGGCGTCGGCGCGAAGCGGCCCTGGTAGGTCGTGGTCCTGGTGGTCATGTGTGTGCCTGCATTGCGTACTGTGTTGCGATGTAATGGCGGGTGGCGGCGAACTCAAGCGCAATTGGCGCATCCTATGGGGGCCACTCGATTTGGATGTGTTTTGAGCCGGGCCGTGTTCTTCTCGAACGCCCGGTGGTCCGCCCGCCGCCCCCGATGTCGTAGAGTATCGCTATGTTCCGATTCCGTGTTCCCGCTCCTGCTCGTGTTTTCGTCCGTGGCTCCACGAAGGTGCCAGCCCTGTTGTTGGCGCTCGTGCTGCCCGTTGCCCCGGCACTGAGCACTGCCAACGAGCCCGTGGGTGTCATGGGTGCCGCGTTGGACGAGCCGCTGGAAACGGCCCTCGAGGCGATCGAGCGCGGTGATCGCAACGGCCTTGACCGGGCGTTGGCGCGCCTTGAAGGCACCCGTCACGGCGCACAGGTGACACCGTACCTGGAAGTGCAATGGCTGCTCGAACGGGTCGATCAGGAGCCCTCGGCCGTGGCCGCCCGGCTGCGAGAGCACCCCGAGATCCCGTTGATGCCGCGGCTCAAGCGCCGATATCTGGATCACCTGGCCGAAACCGAGGCCTGGGGCGAGTACCGGCTGGTCTTCGACCGTGCCCCTCAAATCAACCCGGGGACCCGCCGCCAATGCGCCTACTGGCAGGCCGAGCTGGTGCTCGAGGGCACCTTGAACGACGAGCACACCGACGCCGCGTTGGCGGCGTGGCAGCGCGGTCGCAGCCAGCCGGAGGCCTGTGACCCGGCATTCGACTGGCTCGATGCCAATGGCTATCTCGACGAGCCGGCTTACCGGGCGCGCGTGCGTGCCGCCGTTGAAGCGGGCCAGGACGGGCTGGCGCGTTACCTCGTCCGCCAGGGACCGACCGGGCTGACCGCCTATCGGGACCGTTGGCTGGCCCTGCGCGATCGTCCCGCGACGGCCGTGCCGGCGCTGATCGAGGCCGAGGGCGACGCCGAGGAGATCACCCAGGGGCTGCTTTGGCTGGCCAAGCGCGACCCGGCACAGGCCCGTGAGTCGCTTGCCCGTGCCGGTTCCCAGGAATTGATCGATGCCGAGCAGGCCGGCAGCGTGGCCCGTCTTGCCGCACTCAAGGCGGCCTATCTCTACGAGCGGCAGGCGCACGAGTGGCTGCGCGAGGTGCCGGTGGCGGCGCGTGACGAGGAAGTCTGGACCTGGACGGTGCGCTCGGCCTTGCGGCATCTGGACTGGGCGCGGGTCAAGGCCTCGATCGATGTCATGCCGGAGGAATTGAGCGAACGGCGCGAATGGCGTTACTGGCGGGCCGTTGCCGACGATCACCTGGGGCAGGCGACAGCCGCACGCACGGTCTGGCGCGAGCTGGCCGAAACGCCCGACTATCACGGTTTTTTGGCCGCTGACCGGCTCGGCATCGTCTATCCCTTGCCCGGGGATCAAAGCGAGCCGCCGAGGCCCACGGACGAGGCCGTTGCCACGCTGGCCGACAACCCCTGGCTGTCGTTCGCCTTTGCCCTGCATCGACTCGATCGCCCCGAAGACGCCCGTCGCCTGTTCAATCACGAGATCGACGGGGTGGACGAGGATGTCCTGCCGGCGCTTGCCTACCTCGCCGACCAGGTCGGCTGGCACGACCGGGCATCCGTCGTGATTGCACGCATGGACAAGCTGCACGATCCGGCGTGGTATGCCACCCGCTTTGCCCTGCCGCATCAGGCACTCGTGCAGGCACAGGCCGAACGGCAGGGCGTGCCCGCCGAATGGGTCTACTCGATCATGCGCCGCGAAAGCCTATTCATGCGCGACATCGGTTCGGGTGCCGGCGCGCAGGGCTTGATGCAGTTGATGCCGGCGACCGCGCGCTGGATCAATCGACAGGCCGGGCTGGGGGTCTCGCCTCGGCAACTGGCGGATCCCGGCACCAATGTCGCGCTGGGCACGGCCTACATCGGGCACATGGCTCAACGGTTCGACGGCCAATACCCGCTGGCCACCGCGGCCTACAATGCCGGCCCGGGTCGCATCAAGGGATGGTTGCCCGATGTGCCATTGCCCGGCGATGTCTGGGTCGACACGATCCTGTTCGACGAGACCCGCGCCTATGCCCAGGCCGTGCTCGCGGGCATGGTGACCTACCGCTGGCGGCTGACGGGCGAGCCGCGCCGCCTCGGCGAGTTACTGTCGGTGGTCACGCCCCAGAAGTGACCCGGAATCATTCGGACTGATTCACTTATTCATTGATGCCACGGAGTCGGGCCCTTGTCTGTCGCCACCACGCCGCCAAGCTTCCTGTTTTTCGACCTGGAGACCACCGGGGCCGAGCCGGTCTTCGACCGCCCGCTGCAGTTCGCGGCCATCCGTACCGACATGGCGCTCGAGCCGATCGGTGAACCGGTGGTCTGGTACGCGCGCCCCCCCGAGGATTGCCTGGCGCACCCCGCGGCGGTAATGACCACCGGCCTGTTGCCCGATGACCCGGTACTGGCCGAGGCCGATAGCGAGGCGAATCTGGCCAATCGCATCCACCGGCTGGTAAGCCAACCGAACACCTGCGTGGTGGGGTTCAACAACCTGCGCTTCGATGCGCCGATGTTGCGCTTTCTCTTCTGGCGCAACCTGCTCGACCCCTATCGTCACGAATGGGCCGATGGCAACAGCCGTTTCGACGTGCTGGACGCCGCGCGCGCCTACCGCCTGCTGGCACCCGATGCGCTGAATTGGCCGGTCGGTAGTGACGGTCGACCGACCTTGCGGTTGACCGAGCTGTCGGCGGCCAACGGCCTGACACACGAGAACGCGCACGACGCGCTCAGTGATGTCGAGGCCACCATCGATTTGGCGCGCGCCCTGCGCAAGGCCGACCCGGCCCTCTGGGAGCGTCTGCTCGCGGCCAGGGACAAGCGCGAGGTGGCCCGGCTGATCGACCAGCCCGATCACGCCGCTTTCCTGCACGTCTCGCCACGGCTGCCGGCGCGGGTGGCCTCGGCATCGATGTTCTGTTCCTTCGGTCAGGTCGACGCCAATCGCAATCGGCGCGAATGCTGGGACCTGCGTTTCGACCCGTTGCCTTGGCTCGATCTGACTGCCGAGCAGTGGGCCGAGCGGCGCTTCCTGAAGAATCCACCGATCGAGGCCGAGCGCGACTGGGACGACCTGCGCCTGCCGATCAAGTCGATCCACCTCAACCGGGTGCCGGTCGTGCTGCCTGCCGAGACGCTCGTGCGCGACGGGGTGGCCCAGCGCATGGTGATCGATCGCGCCCGCATCGACGAGCATGCCGAGTCCTTCCGGCGTCACTTCGATGCCTTGCGCGACCGCCTGATGGGGGCGTTGGCGCAGACCGAGGGCGATTTTCCGCCCCGGCCGGTCGAGCAGTCGCTCTACGCGGGCTTCGTGCCCAATGCCGACCGGCGCCACCTCGAGGACTGGTGGGGGCGCGCACGGAGCCTGCGGTCACGGCAGGACGCGATCGCCCATGCACGGGACCTGCTGGCCTGGTCGTTCGAGGATCCGCGTCTGCCGGAACTGGTGGAAGGCTTTGCCGCCCGCAATCTGCCCGAGGCGCTGGATGCGTCCGCCAGGGAACGCTGGCGGACCCGCCTGGTCGATCAATTACGGCCCGGGCAGCGAGTCGGGCCATCCGAAGGGGTGGAGGTCGGGGCGGCGCGCGACTTTCCCTCGTTGTTCGCGGAGGTCGAGCGCCTGGCCACTGATGATCACTGGTCGCCAGAACAACGCGCGCTGCTGGGTCCGTATCGTCGTTGGCTCGAGGAGCGCGAGCGAGTGCTGGAGAATGGCACGCACGGTTGATTCAGAGCGGTCCCTGCTGCACCCCAGCCACGGCGAGTCACGCGCTTGCGCTCAAGGGAACAGGCGGCGAGCCGATACTCCGACAGGGAACACGAGGAATCCAGCATGAGCTTTACGGTCTTTGGTCGCGGGGTCAGCGACGGGGTGACGATCGACGAGGCGACGTCGCCCAGCCTGTTGCGTCCGCCGACGATGGTCGAGCCGCCGCGGGCCGTTCGCGAGGACCAGGCCGGCACGCCGTTCGCGCTGGACCGTGATGCCCGCGCCCCCAAGGATGATTCGCTGCGTGCCTATCGGGAGGCGGCCGGTCAGGCCAACCGGGAGCCGGCCCCGGTGTCGGTGGCCGAGCAAATCATGTCGCGGCCGGCGATCATCATTCGAATCAACGACACCGTGGGGCGTGCGCGCGACCTGATGGCCGAGCGCCGCATCGGGCTGTTGCCGGTGCTGGGGGAGGATGGTCGCATCGAGGCGGTCATTACCCGCGGGGATATCACGCGTCAGCGGATCCGTTACTCGGACCTGGCCAAGATGCCCGTCGGCGCAATCGCCCGCTTCGAGGTGTTGACTGCCGGTCCCCAGACCAATATTCGCGAACTGGCCCGGGTGCTGCTCAAGCAGGATATTCGTGGCATGCCGATTGTCGACCAGGCGGAGGATCCGCCCCGGGTGCTCGGCGTGGTTACCCGCAGCGACATCCTGCGTGCGTTGATCAATTACGCCTCACTCGAACTCTGGCTGTAACCGATGCCGCGGCCTCAGATGGCGGGTGTTGATCCCTGCCGCTGGGCCAGTTCGCAGCTGTCGCTGTAGGCATCGCGCATCAGGTTGAAGCAGGTGGCCAGGAACAGACTCTGCAGCTCGACGAACTCGTCGTAGGCCTCTCGCTCTGCCTGCTCGCCACCCGCGCCACCCTCGGCGCTGGTGATCAGCGTATCGGCGGACTTGTGCATCTGCACGTGAAGCTGGTGGACCTTGTCGAACTCGCCCTGACGTCCCGGCGGGGCACCGTGGCTTTCCAGAAAGCGGCCGAAACGGCACTCATGCTCGTTCAGCGCGGGCCGAGGCGAGTTGTAGAGCAGCACCGCCATGATTCGTGAGTACCAGTCGAAGTGCCAGTAGGTGACTTCCTCGAAGCCGTCGATGAAGGCCTGGTAGTCGAACGGGTCCGGCAGGTTCGGGGACGATGCACTCATGGGTGGTTTCACTTGCGATGTGGGGCGTACGGGCCAGTCTAGGCGATTTCATTTCGCCCTGACAGGATGATTCCAACATTCGACCATGACGAGCCGATGTCGCCAGAGCGCGTGACTAACGGTGCAGGGGCCCCCTAGCTGTCCAGCAAACTGGCCAGGTAGTTCAGGTCGATTACGCCGCGGTCGGGGGCGGGGCCCACCAGCGTTTCGGCGGGCGCGCCGGGCTCACCCAGCTGGGAGTGCACGGCAATCGCCCCGTTGAAATCGTCTCCGGCGGTGTAGTCGTTGATCGTGACCAATACCGGGATGGCGGCAGCGCAGGCGGAGCGTACGCCATTGGCCGAGTCTTCGAGGGCGATGGTTTCACCGGGGGCGAGGCCCATCTTGTCGAGCGTCCAGGTGTAGATATCTGGGGCGGGCTTTTTCGTTGGGACGATGTCGCCGGCGGCGATTACCTCGAACCAGTCGGGGCTGTCATCGCCCAGCGTGGCGCGCAGCAGGCCGGTCACGTTCTCCGGCGTGGTGGTCGTGGTGATGGCCAGGCGCATGCCGGCGTCACGGGCCTCGTCGATCAGCCGCTTTACCCCGGGGCGCAGCGGGATCTCGCCGCGCTGCAAGAGTTCGAGATAATGCGCCGTCTTGGCCTTGTGCAACCCGGCGATCCAGCCGGCCAGGTCGTCGACGGCGGGCAGCGTGGGGGCATGGGTGTCGATGAAGTGACGGATGCGCTCCTTGCCGCCGGTGACGGCCAAGAGTTCGCCGTAGGTGGGAATGTCCCAGTGCCAGTCCAGCCCGGCCTCGCGGAAGGCGAGGTTGAAGGCGACGCGGTGGCCGTCGCGTTCGGTGTCGGCCAGAGTGCCGTCGACGTCGAAAAGGATTGCTTGCAGCATGCGGGGTTCCAAGTTTGGTTACCATTGGGCCCGTTCCCGGAACGGGGGGCATGGATCATGTATTTAAACGAACGAGAGTCTACTCAATGCGTAAACGACCGGCCAGTTCCGGTGCCCGCTGGATTGCGGGTGGCTGGCAGCTTTTGAAGACCCGCCCGGGTCTCGTGATCGGCAGCGTGCTGCTGATGTACCTGTTGGTGTTCCTGACCAGTTTCGTGCCGTTGATCGGCATGGGGGCGGGCTATCTGATCGCCCCGATCCTCGGCGGTGGTGTGATCGTGATCTTCGCCCGTCTTGCCGAGATCCTCGAACGGGCCGAACAGGAGCCACTGGCCCGCGAGCAGCCGATCGGTTTCGATCTGCTGTTCTCGCAGTTCTCCGGGCAGGCGCCGTGGCGCCCCTTGTTGGGGCTGGGTGGTGTGACCATCCTGGTGAACCTGGCCATCGTGCTCCTGCTGGCGGCCTTCCTGACCGCGGCGATGCCGGAGGGCGGCATGGCGGCCCTCAATGCCCCCGAGACCAGCGACAGCGAGCGCTTGGAGCAATTGCTGCCCATCCTGACCTCCGGGTCCGCCATGGGTGTCTGGCTGGCGGTAATCGTGATCTACACGCTCTATCTCTCGGCAATGCTGTTTGCCATTCCGCGGGTCGTGCTCGCCCAAGCGAGTCTGACCGCGGCGCTGGTGACCAGCTTTCGCGCCGTCTGGATCAACTGGTTGCCGATGTTGATTTTCGGCCTGATCTGGCTGGGGTTGTTCCTCACGATTCCGTTGACGGCCGGGTTGAGCGCGATCCTGCTGGTGCCCTGGGCGTGGGCGGCGCTCTATGCGGCCTATGTGTCGATCTTCCCGGCCGAGGACGCTCAGCCCGACCCCGACGAGGTTGTCGGCTGATCGCGGCGGTGTTTCCCGGGAACGATGCCGGGAAACAAACCGGGGCAAACAAACGCCGGCAAACAAAAAAGGCAGCGTGAGTGAACTGACCCCCGAAAGTTGGACGGTTGGTTAACCGGGCACCAAGGCCTGAGTCCTGTATTCCACGGGGCTCAGGCCTTTTAGTTTCCCCTTGATCCGATCGTGGTTGTAGTAGCGGATATAGCGCTTGATCTCGAGGATGAAGGCCTCGACGCTTTTGAATTTCTGTCCGTGAAAGCACTCGCTCTTCAGGATGCCGAAGAAGTTCTCCATCACGGCGTTGTCGTGGCAGTTTCCTTTGCGGGACATGCTCGGCTCAATGCTATGCCGGATCAGGGCCTGACGGTATAACGGCATCCGGTACTGCCATCCCTGGTCGGAGTGCAGCATTGGTGCCTCACCCGGCGCCAGCCGCTTGGTGGCTCGTTTGAGCATCGTCATTACCAGCGGTAACCGCTGGCTACGGGCGATCTCGTAGGAAACGATCTCCTGGTTGTAGAGATCCAGGATCGGCGACAGGTAGAGGCGATCGCCCCGAACCTTGAACTCGGTCACGTCCGTGACCCACCGGTGGTTGAGACGATCCGTTTCGAACTGCCGCTGCAATCGGTTCGGCGCCGTCACACCCTCTTCACCACGATAGGAGCGGTAACGCTTCGGTTGGAGGCGGCAGGCCAGCCCCAGGCGGCCCATCAGGCGTTGCACTGTCTTGTGGTTCAGCGGATGGCCCTGACGGCGCAACGTCCAGGTGATGCGTCGGTAACCATAGCGCCCCCGGTGCTGATGAAAGATGGCAGCGATCCGCCGCTTCTCATCGGCATATCGATCCGATCGGACCGCCGACGCCCGGCTCCAGTAGTAATACACGCTGCGGGGCATCCCAGCCGCCTTGAGCAGCCACTTGAGGGCGTGCCTCGGTCTCAGTTCGGTGATCAGCCGCGCTTTTCTTCTCGGCGGATTGCTTTTCCTGAGCCAAGGCTTTCAACTTTTTTAAGTACGCATTCTCCGCTTCCAAATACGCCAAACGTTCATGCAACTCGTCCGTCGTCATGTTCTGCGGCGCCTTGGGCCGCTGGGAAAGCGGTGCCGAATGGGGCTTGTGCTTGGCCATCTTGGGTGGTCTCCCGCGGCGTTTGGGTTCCAGTGCTGCCATGCCACCTTGGGCAAAAGCACGTTGCCATTGCTGAAGCGTTCTTTGCGCTGGAATGTTGAATATGGCGCAAGTCTGGCGAATGGACCAGCCCTCACTGGCCATTCGGAGCAAGACAGCAGCCTTGAAAGCAGACGAGTAGCGTCGATGCCGCTTCCTCAGCCCTTCTTCGCCATGCAATTGGTAAACCGCACACCACTTTTCGACCGTGCCGTGGTCAATCCCAAAGCGCGCCGCTATCGTTCGGCTACCGAAAAGGCCCTGCTCTCGATCTCGGACCACCCGAAGCTTGAATGCCAATGAATATTTGGCCATAAGAAAACCCCTGTCAGTTGGATTGGTGTCCAACTTTCAGGGGTCACTTCATGAGACACGCTGCCTTTTTCAGTGGCCGGCTCAATAGCCGGGCGGGACCCGGCTGGCGCCGATCGGCGGTCGATCAGTGCTCGTGGCCGTCCGGACCGTGGACGTGACCGTGCTCGATCTCCTCTTCGGAGGCCGGGCGCACGTCCTTGATCTCGACGTTGAAGTGTAGGGTCTCGCCGGCGAGTTCGTGGTTGCCGTCGAGGGTGATCTCGTCGCCGTCGACGTCCTTGATGGTCACCACGGTGACGCCACCCTCGGTCTGAGCCTGGAAGCGCATGCCCGGCTCGATCTCGTCGACGCCCTGGAACATGGAGCGCGGCACGGTCTGGATCATTTCCTCGTTGCGCTCACCATAGGCATCGGCCGGCTCGATCGAGACGGACAGGGTGTCACCGACCGCCTTGTCGTCCAGCGCCTTTTCCAGGCCCGGGATGATGTTCTGGTGGCCGTGAAGGTAGGCCATCGGGCCGGTCTGCTCGGAGCTGTCCATGACTTCTCCGGCGTCGTTCTTCAGGGTGTAGTCGATGGAAACGACGTGGTCGCTTTGTACTTGCATTAATCTGCCTCGCGTGGACGGCTGTGAATGTCGGGGCGTGCTCCCGATTCCTACTGCGACGTCAGGATGGACGCGAGGTTCCCCGGACGCGCGGGTTGTAAAGACCCTAGCGCGTGCTGAGGTGATAGAAGTGGTTAGTGGCGGCGACGAAGCCCGATGGGCTGCCGCAATCGAAACGCCGTCCCTTGAACCGATACGCGATCACCTTGCCTTGTTCGGCCTGCTCGCGCAAGGCGTCGGTGATCTGTATCTCGCCGCCGGTGCCCGGGGGCGTGCGGCGCAGGATGTCGAAAATGTCCGGGGTCAGAATGTAACGACCGATGATGGCCAGGTTGCCCGGCGCCTCCTCGGCGCTTGGCTTTTCCACCATGTCCGTGACGCGGATGACGTCGTCATCGATGGGCGTGCCGCCAATCACGCCGTACTTGTGGATGTCCTGTTCGGGTACCTCTTCGACGGCGATCACCGAGCACTGGTGACGCTCGTAGATGGTCGACATCTGCGCCATGATACCCACTGGCGAGCCGACACAAAGGTCGTCGGCCAGCACCACGCCGAACGGTTCGTGGCCGATTAGGCGTTCCCCGGTGAGGATCGCGTGCCCCAGGCCGAGCATTTCCATTTGGCGGGTGTAGGAGAAGGTGCAGTTCTCGATCAGCCGATCGATCGAGGCAAGCAAGGATTCCTTCTTCGTGCCGCGGATCTGGTGCTCGAGTTCGTAGTTGACGTCGAAGTGATCCTCCAGCGCCCGCTTGCCGCGCCCGGTGACCATGGCCATCTGCGTCATGCCGGCCTCGAAGGCCTCCTCGACACCGTACTGAATCAGCGGGCGATCGAGGATCGGCAGCATTTCCTTGGGCATGACCTTGGTGGCGGGCAGGAACCGGGTGCCGTACCCGGCGGCGGGAAACAGACACTTTTCAATCATCGTCAGTCCTCTGGGTTGCTGCGTGGTTGTTCGGGTGATGGGCGGCTGCGTGCCCTGCTGTTCCCTGCCTTGAGATACTGCCGGCGCTTAATGCTGTGCCACCAGGCGGCCAGGAAGGCGAGCGTCGAGGCGGCAGCTATCCACAGGTGCCAGCCGCGATCGACGGCAACCGCCCAGGCATCGGTGGCCGAGATCAGAAGGTAGAACAGGGCGACCAGCGCCGCCCAGATCATGGTCTTGTAATGACCGCGCCACAGGCCAGGCAACACGACGATCGCCGGCAGCAGTATCAGGAAGGTGGTCAGCCCCTCGGGCCGGATCTCGGCGCGACCGGCGAACCACAGGCCAACATATCCCACGACCACACCGACTAGGCCGAGCAGCATTACGCGCAGCGGCCAGATCGGCAGACCTTCGCTGGTGCGACCCGAAAACATCAGTTTAGTTGCCGCGCAATGGTGGCGACACGGGCGCCTAGCGCTCGCGTGAGCTCGCGCTCATCCCGGCTGAGTCGGGGGTGGTCGTTGACGGTGTGGCTGGCGCCGTAGGGGGTGCCGCCGGTCTGGGTGTGCGCTAGTTCCGGCTGCTGGTAGGGAATGCCGGTGATCAGCATGCCGTGATGGATCAGCGGCACGATCATCGACAGCAGGGTGGTCTCCTGGCCGCCGTGCATCGAGCCGGTCGAGGTGAACACGCCGGCTGGCCGGCCGGCCAGTTCACCGCGAAACCACAGCCCGCTGGTGTCCTCGAGAAAACGCTTGACCGCCGAGGCCATGCCGCCGAAGTAGGTCGGGCTGCCCAGTAGCAGGCCACGGCAACTGCGCAGGTCATCGAGGGTTACCTCAGGATCGCCGTCGGCCGGTTGGTGGCCGTCGGGGCAGGGGATGCGCCGCAGACGGGCTTGGGCGCCCTCGACCTGTTCCACGCCCCGGGCGGCCTGGCGAGCGAGAGATTCGGTGTTGCCGCTGCGGCTGTAGTAGAGAATCAGGATATCCAAGCGGTTTCCAAACGGGGTGGTCGGGCCGAGTCGGCATACGTTGTCGCTTTGCCAGTTTAGCAATAACCTCGGTCAGGAGGGGCTAGGCGGCAGGTCATCGAATTCCGTCCAGAATGATCGCCGGTTCGATTTTGGGGGTAACCGGCAGCTCACGCGGGCATATTGAAAAACGGTCGGATCGACTAGACTGATAGCCGACTATCTGTCTTGGTGCATGTGCGCCCAAGACCTGGTGACACGAAGAGGGCACGGCAATGATTTCGAGTCATGTAATGCAAATGCGGACGAAGGCAACCCGGGCGACGGCCCCAGTGTTTGCCCGAATACTTGCCTTGGGGGCAGCGCTGTTGCTCACCATGGGGTTGGTGCTCTCCCCGGCCAGTCACGCACAGGAGCTCGAGGGCTTCTGGGACGACCCGTTCAAGGATCTGCAGGCGGATGTCCAGGCCGCCCGTGATGAGGGTAAGGCCGGGGTGTTCGCGTTCTTCGAAATGGACGCGTGTCCATTCTGCCATCGGATGAAGACCCAGGTGTTCACCGACCCGGCGGTGCAGGCGTACATCAAGGAGCACTTCGTCACGGTCAGCATCGATATCGAGGGTGACGTGATGATCACCGCGCCCGACGGCGAGCAGCTGAAGGAGAAGGACTTTGCCTTCAAGAAGTACCGCGTGCGCGCCACGCCGGTGATGATTTTCTTCGACACCGACGGCGAGCCGGCGCTGCGCTACACCGGGCCGACGCAGTCGGCCGAAGAATTCCGGCATTTGATGGCGTTCTTCGCCTCCGGTGCCTACAAGGAGCCGGGCATGAACTTCTTCAAGTACAAGAAGCAGCAGTGATCGTGTGCGCCGCTTGGGGCGGCGTGACGATCGGGCAGGGAGGCATCGAGCATGATCAAGCGGCAACCTTTCGGCACGGATCGGTCAGCTGACCGGCCCGTTGATCGGCAATGGCCGATCGTCTTGGCGTCTGCGGTCGCGTGCCTGTTCGTCGGCTCGTCGTTCTCAGCGGCGATGGCGGCGGATACCCTGCCGCCGCCACCGGCCGTCGGCGAGCAGGGGCTGGTCAGTCCCGAGCCGTTGCCGGACTCGTTCACCTTCGAGCAGATGCTGGCCCTGCCACTGGATAACCAGTACGGCGTGGTCGCGGCGCGGGCACGCTACGAGCGTCGGCGTGCCGAACAGCAGATGATCCGCTCGTCCAATCGACCGCAGGTGATGCTGGATGGCCGCCTGCGCTACGTCGAGCCGGGGGATCTCGCGGTCGAGAACGACCAGCACGACGACCACCGGGCGGGACTGTCGCTACGGCAGAAGTTGTTCGACTTCGGTCGCCAGCAGGATCGCGAGACGGCGGCCGAGGCCCGCCTGGTCGGTGAGCGGCTGTCTCTGATGGATGAGCAGAAACGCCAGCGGTTGGCGCTACTGCGGGCCTATTTCGACGTGCTGCTCGCCGATCAGCGCTACCAGGCGCTCAACGAGCGCATGGCGATCCTGTTCATCCGCTACGATCGGGCCCGTGACCGGCGTGAACTGGGCCAGACCTCCGATTACGACATCGCGGTATTCGAGCGCGATTACCAGGACGTGATGCTGCAACGCGCCCGGGCGGATGCCGACCGGCGACTGACCCGCCGGCATCTGGCCGAGATCGCCGGCCGCCCGGGGCAGTTGCCGCGCGAGCTCGAGGCGCCGTCACTGGAGACGCTTTTCGAACGCGCCGTGCCGGCGGTGGGTGACCTGATCGAGACGGCCCTCGACCAGGATCTGGCGCTCAATGCGTTGCGGCGCCAGCATGACGGCAGCCGGTCTGACCTCGCCGCGGCACGTGCAGGCAACCTGCCCAGCGTTCATGGCGAGGTCAATGCCGATTATTACACCCGCGAAGGGGCCACCCGTGATCCGTTCCGCGCCGGCGTCTACCTGGAGTTCCCGCTGTTCCGTGGGGGTGCCCGCAACGCCGAGATCGCCGCCGCGCAGGCCGAGCGCATGGACGTGGTCGCCCGCATGGCCGAGCGCGAGGCTGACATTCGCCGTTACGCCACCGAGCTGGTGGAGATGATCCGCGTGCACCAGTCGATCGGGCAGCAGCGCATCGATGCGCTGGATACCTACGCCGAGCTCAATTTCATGCGCAACCAGACGCTCTACCAGATGGAAAAGGCGGCCGATCTGGGCGATGCCATGGCGGAGATGTCGATGGCCAAGTTGGAGCGCATGCAGACCACCTACGCCCTGGCCATGCGCTGGGCCGAGCTGGCCCTGTTGACCAATCAACCGCTGGACGCGGTATTGATGGGAAAATCGGGGGGTGACCTCAAGGACACCGGCGGCGAAAACACCACGGAGGAAACGTCATGAAACACATCGATGCGGGATGGGCCCGTCGCCTCATCGTGCCCGTGGCCCTGTTGGCCACTGGTCTTGCCGGCCCCGTCTGGGCCGCCGAGGTCGAGGGGCGGCTGGATTTCGCCGACCGGGTGGCGCTGTCGACGCCGGTGGCCGGGGTGGTGAAGTCACTGCCGGTTCGTGCCGGCGAGCGGGTCGAGGCGGGCACGTTGCTGCTGGCGCTGGATTCCACGCCGTTCGATCAGCGCCATCGCATGGCCGCCGCGCAGATCGAGGGGCTGAGCCTGGCCGCCGACGAGGCCGCCCTGGATGCCGAGCGCGTCCAGGCGTTGTATGACCGGACGGTTGGCTCGGACTCCGAGCGTGCCCTGGCGATAATCGCCCGCGAGCAGGCCGAGGGCGAGCGTGACCGCGTTCGGGCGCAGGCGGCCCTGCGCGCCTGGGAGCGTGACCGGGCGCGCCTGGAGGCACCGTTCGCCGCCCAGATATTGTCGGTGGATGCCGCGGTGGGCGAGGTGGTCTCGCCGCAATTGACGCCGCCAACCCTGATCGAGATCGCGCGGGCCGAGCAGTTGCAGGCAGTCGCTCGCGTGAGTGCCGATCAACTGGGTTCGCTTGGACTGGGTGATGAGATCACGGTGGCCCGGGGCGATGCGCGCCGGACGGGAACGGTCGATGCCATTCGCGTGCGTACCGATGGCGACGGGCCGGTGGAGTATGAACTGGCGGTGCGTGTGGAGCGGGGCGAGGGTTGGCGTGCCGGGCAGTCGGTCACCCTGACGCTGCCCGACGACTGAACCCAGTCGTTGGGTGGACGCCAACCAAACGGGGCGGGATGAATCATCCCGCCCCGTTTCGTGTTGCCGTCGGTGCCTGGTTAGGTTCTTTAGGTTAGTTGGGCATCCAACCAGTCGAACAGACCATCGGCGGCGATGTCCTCGTTTTCTGCGGCGTCGCGACGTCGCACCTCGAGTTGGCCGGCGGCCAACCCGCGTGGGCTGACCACGACGCGCAGCGGGATGCCGATCAGTTCCCAGTCGGCAAAGGCTGCCCCCGGGCGCAGGCCGCGATCGTCGAGGATGGTCTCCATGCCGCGCTTGCGCAGCTCCGCGTAGATGGACTCGGCGCGTTCCATCACGCTGGCATCCTTGTTCGCGCCGATCGGCACGATGGCAACCGTGAACGGCGCGATCGGCTGGGGCCAGCGAATGCCGCGATCGTCGAAGTTTTGCTCGATCGCCGCGGCGACGATGCGCGAGACACCGATGCCGTAGCAGCCCATCAGCGGGGTGATCGGCTTGCCGTCCTCGCCCAGCACCTCGCAGTTCATCGCCCGGCTGTACTTGTCGCCCAGCTGGAAGACGTGACCTACCTCGATGCCGCGGCAGATATCGAGCTTGCCCTGATTGTCCGGGGCCGGGTCGCCGGCGACCGCGTCACGCAGGTCGGCGGTCTGTGGTTCGGGCAGGTCACGTGCCCAGTTCACGCCGGTGAGGTGATAGCCGTTCTTGTTCGCCCCGCAGGCGAAATCGGCCAGGGCGGCCGCCGCGTGGTCGGCGATCACCGGGATTTCGAGCCCGACGGGACCGATCGAGCCCACCGCGGCGCCGGTCAGTTTCGGTGCCTCGGCCTCGTCGACGAAGGTCAGCGGCTCGGCGATGGCCGGGTGCTTGGTTGCCTTGATCTCGTTGAGGGAGTGGTCGCCGCGTAGCGCCAGCGCGACGGCGGGTGACTCGGAGCCGGTGACCAGCAAGGTCTTGACCGTGCGCGAGGCCGGTAGCTTGAGTGCGCTGCCCACCTCCTCGATGGTCCGCGCGCCTGGCGTGGCGACCTCGGCCATGGTCTCGGTGGGCTCGGCGCGCGCCTGGTCGGCCGGGAAGGTCGGGGCCATCTCGACGTTCGCGGCGTAGTCGCCATCCACGGCGTAGGCGATCGCATCCTCGCCGGAGTCGGCCAGGACGTGGAACTCGTGCGAGGCATTGCCGCCGATCGAGCCGGTATCCGCGACCACCGCGCGCCAGGCCAGTCCCAGCCGATCGAGGATGCGGCTGTAGGCCGTGTACATCAGCTGGTAGGTCTGCTCGAGCGATTCGGCATCGGCGTGGAAGGAGTAGGCGTCCTTCATAAGGAACTCGCGGGCGCGCATGACGCCGAAGCGCGGCCGGATCTCGTCGCGGAACTTTGTCTGGATCTGGTAGAAGTTGACCGGCAGCTGGCGGTAGCTCTTGAGTTCGCGGCGGGCGTAGTCGGTGATCACTTCCTCGTGGGTGGGTCCGAAGCAGAAATCACGCCCGTGCCGGTCGGTCAGGCGGAGCAGCTCGGGGCCGTACTGCTGCCAACGACCCGACTCCTCCCACAGCTCGGCGGGTTGTACCGCCGGCATCAGCAGCTCCAGCGCGCCGGCGGCATCCATTTCCTCGCGCACGATCGTCTCGACGCGACGCAGGACCTTCAGGCCCAGCGGCGACCAGGTGTAGAGCCCCGAGGCCAGCTTCTTGAGCATCCCGGCGCGCAGCATCAGCTGGTGGCTGACGATCTCTGCTTCGGCCGGGGTTTCCTTCATGGTGTTGATGGCGAAGTGGCTGGCGCGCATTTGGGTCTCGTTCGTATTGGAAAGCGGGGAGGGGGTGTCCTGTCACCGGTTTCGTGACAGGCCGGGATTGTACCGAGCCGGGCGAGGAGGCGTCGAGCGAATCGAGTGGAAAGGATTTGGAAACGAGAACGGCCGCTTGGGGCGGCCGTTACCTGCGACGATCGGTGAAGTGTTATTCCTCTGCGGCCCTGCACGCCTCCCCGATGATCGCATCGAGTCGCTCGAGCCGTTCGGCGCGTTGGGCCTCGCTCATCGGCTGATACTTGCCGTCGTCGTCCTGAACCATCAGCTGGTTGCCACTGTTGGCCACCGCCTCGCGCTGCTCCCGCGCCTGGCGGCAGGCCTCCCGCGCCTTTTCCCGATCGACTACCTTGACCTCGGTGGCGGGGTCGCTGGCGCGATCATCGTACGCGGCTGGTGTCTCCTCGTTCCCGGATTCAACCGTCGACGCGCCGGGGGCGGGATCCGAGCTGCCGGCCTCGAGTACCTCGGAGGGCCGGTCCTTGGGTGGGGTCTGGGAAAACTGCACGTTGCCGCGCTCGTCGACGGACTTGTAGACCGTGGCTGCCTGGGTGGGGCTTGCCGTGAGGGCCAGCATAAAGACAACGGCCAGAGCTATTGCCGACGTGACGATGACACGACTGGCCCCTGTGCCGACGTGGGCCAGAGGAGTGGGATGTGCTGCGATTCCATGCATGATGTCGGGTCCCGATGTGATGGACGATCCAGTGACGAGTCAGCCCCTGCTCGAACAGAAGCGTTGCCTGCTCGAGCATAAACCGCCTGATCGGCCCTGAAAAGCCCTCGACGAGCCGTTCGTGCGGTGCTCGCTGCGATCGGAGGCTGGTCGCAAAGCACAAGGTGGCTTGATACACTCTCTGCCCAGTTTATCGCTCACCTTTATCGCTCACCGGAACAGAGACTGAACCAATGGCCGACCGTCGCCTCAAGGTTTTCAATACCGTTGCCCGCCTGCTGAGCTTTACCAAGGCAGCCGAGGCGCTGCACATGACGCAGCCGGCGGTGACGTTCCAGGTTCG
>JAGXGL010000041.1 GCA_024636755.1 Guyparkeria sp.
GCCGTGCTTGACGGCAATGTCGAGGACCTCCTGGAGGGATTCCTTGCCCCGGGGACGGTCACCACCCGACACCACGCCGACGAATGCCTGGCCCGCGCCGAAGGCTGGCTGTTCGGCAGCATCCCACTGGATGAAACTCACGGGCTCACCCAGGGGACCGAGACCGCGTACCGACAACTATTCGCCCGTCTCCATGGCGAGAACACGCCCCACCTGTGGCGGGTCTGGCACTACATCCCCGCGATCAACGCCATCGACACGACCACCGGCCTCGAGCGCTACCGCCTGTTCAATCAGGGCCGGGCAAACGCCTTCGAATGGGCCAAACAGGGCCCCGCCCGGTCTGCACCGGCCGCCTGTGCGCTAGGCAGCCCCAGCGGCACTACCGGCCGCGTGATCTACCTCGCCGCCGACACCCCGGCCGAGCGGATCGAGAACCCGCGCCAGGTGAGTGCCTGGGACTACCCCGAACGCTACGGCCCGAAAAGCCCGCTGTTCGCGCGAGCGGCGCTGGCCCGGGGCAAACGACATGACTGGTTGTTCATCTCCGGTACCGCCTCGATCGTCGGCCACGAGACCCGTCACCACGGTGACGTGGTCACTCAAACCCAGGAGACGATTGCCAACCTTGAGGCCGTGCTACGGGAGGCCAACGGCAAACGACGGCAGGGTGAGCGCCCATTTGCCTGGGATGCTGCCGGCCTGCTGCGGATCTACCTGCGTCATCCCGAGCATCTGTCGCTAGTCCGCGAGCAGATCGACGATTTGCTCGATCGGCGCGCGAGTCGGGTCTATCTGCAGGCCGATATCTGCCGCGAGGATCTGCTGGTGGAAATCGAGGCGACCTTGCGCCAGCCGCGGCACGGGGCCGAGGCAAGCCGGGACACCTGGCCGGAACTGTGAAAACACGACTGACAGGTTTCGTGCGCGCCGTGCATCGGATCCTCGCCGGACCGTTGGGACACGGCGGGCTGGCGCTGCTGCTGATCGGTTGGATGCCGATCGCGCTGGTCATCGTCTTCCTTCCGCGGCCTACCCGCAGGGCGGCGGCGCGCCAGATGATCCACCACGCCATGCGGGCCTATCGGCTCTGGCTCACGCTGATCGGCGTCTTGCGCATCGACAGCCGGGCGCTCGACACGCTTCGGGATGCCCCCGCCGGGGTGATCGTGGCCAATCACCCCTCGTTGCTTGACGCCCTGATCGTCCTCTCGCATGCACCCAACGTCGTCTGCGTGATGCGCGCCGGCCTGTTGCGCAATCCATTGTTCGCCCTGCCCGCACGACTGGCGGGCTACCTGCCCAACGACCACCCGGTCGAGATGATGCTCGGTGCGCGCGAAGCTATCCGCAACGGCTGTCACGTGCTGCTGTTTCCGGAGGGCTCGCGCAGTCCGACCGGCACTGACAAGGCCACCGGCCCGTTTCACCCGGCGCCGTTCATGCTCGCCCGCCGGGCACGTGCCCCGCTGCATGCGTTCGTGTTCCGTTACGATCATCCCTTGCTCACCAAGGCACTGCCGGTGTGGCAACTCCCAGTGCTGCCGGTCCACTTGCACGTCGACGCCCTGCGCAACATGCCAGACGAAACGCGCGATCACGGCCCCCATCAGGCGGCCCTTGACTGGCAGCGTTGCTTCGAACGACAACTCGGTACGCCATGAACGTCTCCAACACCCCCTCCGTGCAACCACTGATCCTGATCCCCTGCTACGATCCGGGCCCACGGATCGAGAACACCGTGCGTGATGCCCTGGCTCATGGGGACGGCCTTCCGGTGTGGGTTGTCGATGATGGCAGCGAACCGGCCACCCGCGAGCGACTGGCTCGATTGGCGACGGAATACGAGCGGGTGCAGGTGCTCCACCATGAAACAAACCAGGGCAAGGGGGCCGCGATCCTTACCGGCATCCAGGCGGCGCGCCAAGCGGGCTTCACCCACGCCCTGACCCTGGACGCCGATGGTCAGCACCCGTCGGAAAGCCTTCCTGCCTTCATCGCGTGCGCTCGGGAACACCCCGATGCCCTGATCCTCGGCCGGCCGGTGTTTTCAGCCGATGCCCCGGCGCTACGGGTTCACGGCCGCAAGATCTCGAACTTCTGGGCCAACCTGGAAACGGTTTGGGCGGGGATTGGGGATTCGCTGTTCGGTATGCGCGTCTACCCGATTGATGAGTTGATCGCGGTGATGGAGGGCACTCGCTGGATGCGGCGTTTCGATTTCGATCCCGAGGCCGCCGTACGGCTGGTCTGGTGCGGCGTCACCCCGGTGAATGTCGACGCCCCGGTGCAATACTTCAATGCCGAGGACGATGGCGTGTCGCACTTTCGCTACGGGCGGGACAACCGGCTACTGATCTGGATGCACCTGCGGCTGATGGCCGGCTGGCTGCCGCGGTTACCGAAACTCGTTCTGCAGCGCATCAGAACGAACCGAAAGTAACGGTTTGTAGACAGACACCTGCTCGATCCATCTCGATCCGTTCTCAGGTATTTTGGCCCGCATCACGAGCCGGTTCACGTAGCGACATCAGTTCGGCCATCGCGCTCGACTCATGGTCCGATCGCCGCTCGAGCCCCGCAATCACCCCGCCGCGGTCGGCGGCCGTCTTGTTCTGGCCCAACTTCTCGATGCCCTCGATCCGCTCGGGCAACAACTCGATGCCGACGATCGCCGCCTTCATCCCGGCAATCTGGCTATCGGGCAGGTGATCCCAGTCAAACGGCTCACCCCCGATCCGGTCCTGGTGGGTATCGATCAGATCATGCAGGTGCCGATCAAGCCAGTCCGGATCGCCCTCACCGGCGAGTCGGACCGTACCGCGCACATGAACCGCCTGGTAGTTCCAGGTCGGCACACTCGTCTCGCGCGCATCGACGTACCAGCGCGGAGAGACATAGGCATCCGGGCCGGTGAAGATCAGGATCGCCTGGGCTTCCCCACCGTCGGCCAGCGCCTTGGCCACCGGGTTCGCTCGTGCCAGGTGCGATTCGAACCGCCACCGCTCGGGCTGCGCGATCTCGCCAAAACGAAGAAAGGGCAGATGCACGCATCGCATCTGCCCTTCATTGGCCAGCACCAGCGCGGCGAACGGGTGGCTTGCCACCACGTCGGCCAGTACCGCCGGGTCGTCCTGGCGGAATTGCGGCGGGATGTAGGTCCCGGCCGTCACCGGCTCACTTCACGCCGATCTGCGAGAGATCGCGCACCGCGCCCAGCGAGGCCGAGGTGGTCAGGGCCGCGTAGGCCTTGAGCGCCTGGCTGACGTAGCGCTCGCGGTTGACCGGCTTGTAGGCGGCATCACCGCGCTCGACCATCTTCTCGCGCCGGTGGGCCATGTCGGCATCGCTGATATCCAGGTGGATCGTGCGCTCGGGGATGTCGATCACGATCGTGTCGCCCTCCTCGACCAGCGCGATTTCACCGCCGGAGGCGGCCTCCGGTGAGGCATGACCGATGGACAGCCCCGAGGTCCCACCGGAAAAACGCCCGTCGGTCAGCAGCGCGCAATCCTTACCCAACCCCTTGGACTTCAAATAACTGGTCGGGTAGAGCATTTCCTGCATGCCCGGCCCGCCCTTGGGGCCTTCGTACTGGATCACCACCACGTCGCCCGCCACGATCCGGTCGTCGAGAATCGCCTCGACGGCGGCATCCTGCGACTCGAAGACACGAGCGCGGCCGGTGAACTTGAGGATGGATTCATCCACGCCGGCGGTTTTCACAATGCAGCCGTCGCGGGCGATGTTGCCGAACAGCACGGCCAGACCACCGTCCTTGGAATAGGCGTGTTCGTAGTCGCGAATGCAGCCCTTGGACCGATCGATGTCCAGACTCGGCCAGCGGGTGTCCTGCGAGAACGCCGTCTGGGTGGGGATACCGGCCGGACCGGCCAGATAACGACTCTTGGCCTCGTCGCAGGCCGTCTCGCGGGCGATATCCCAACGGTCGAGCCCATCCTTCATGGTCTTGCTGTGCACGGTCGGGATGTCGTTGTGCAGCAAACCGGCCCGATCGAGCTCGCCCAGGATCGCCATTACACCCCCGGCGCGGTGCACGTCTTCCATGTGGTACTGCGCCGTGCTCGGCGCGACCTTGCACAGGTGCGGGATCTTGCGACTCATGTGGTCGATGTCGGTCATGTCGAAGGCGACCTCGCCCTCGCGCGCCGCGGCCAGCAGGTGCAGCACCGTGTTGGTCGAGCCGCCCATCGCAATGTCCAGCGCCATGGCGTTCTCGAAGGCCTCGCGCGTGGCGATCGAACGCGGCAGCACGTCAGCCGCGTCGTTCTCGTAGTATTCCTTGGCCAGGCGCACGATCTGCCGACCGGCCTCGAGGAACAGTTCACGGCGATCGGCGTGCGTGGCCAGCAACGAGCCGTTGCCCGGCAGCGACAGACCCAGTGCCTCGGTCAGGCAGTTCATCGAGTTGGCCGTAAACATGCCCGAGCACGACCCACAGGTCGGGCAGGCCGACCGCTCGATCTGCGCGAGCGTCTCGTCGGAGACCGAATCGTCGGCCGCCTTGACCATCGCATCGACCAGGTCGAGCTTGATCACCTCGTCGGAATCCGGCGACAGGCGGGTCTTGCCCGCCTCCATCGGCCCGCCGGAGACGAAGATCACCGGGATATTCAGCCGCATGGCGGCGTTGAGCATCCCCGGGGTGATCTTGTCGCAGTTGGAGATGCACACCAGCGCGTCGGCGCAGTGGGCATTGACCATGTACTCGACCGAATCGGCAATGAGGTCGCGGCTGGGCAGCGAATACAGCATGCCGCCGTGGCCCATGGCGATACCGTCGTCCACGGCGATGGTGTTGAATTCCTTGGCGATCCCGCCGGCCTTCTCCACCTCGCGTGCCACCAACTGACCCATGTCCTTGAGATGGACGTGCCCCGGCACGAACTGGGTGAAGGAGTTGGCGATCGCAATGATCGGCTTACCGAAATCGTCGTCCTTCACGCCCGTTGCACGCCACAGGGCGCGGGCACCGGCCATGTTGCGGCCATGGGTGGTGGTCTTGGAACGATAATCGGGCATGGATCGGGTCTCTAAAAACGGTGGGTTCCGGTCTTAGCCGGTGTCTTATTCGATGATGTCGACCAGCGCGCCTTCCCGGACGCGGTCGAACAGGGTAATCACGTCCGCATTGGTCATGCGCACGCAACCGTGCGAGGCGGGACGACCGATGCGTCCCTCCTCCGGGGTGCCGTGGATGTAGATGTAACGCTGCTTGGAATCGACGTTGCCCCCCTGATTGACGCCAGGTTCCAGGCCTTGGAGCCACAGGATGCGGGTGGTGACGTCGTCGCGGGCGGCGCGCTCATCCGGGCCTTTCAGCACCTCGGCCAGTTCACCGGTCGGCTGCCGACCACGAAAGATCATGCCGCGCGGGGCGTCGGCGCCGATCTTCTCGTCCACCCGATGCAGTCCCAGCGGCGTCTGCAGGCTGCCTTCCTGGTTGCCGGTGCCCCGTTCGGCAGTCGACACCGGGAAACTGCCGACCAGTGCCCCGGCTTCGAACAGGTAGAGATGCTGACTGGAGACATCCACGACCAGGGCCTGCTCACCCATTTCGGCAGTGGCGGCTAGTCGCTCGGCCATGGCGGTGGCCGAACGCAGTACGCGATCGGGTAATGTCGTCTCATGCGCACTCATCGATGATCTCTCACCGGTCGAGGCGACCGCGGTCGCAGCACCCGGCCCCAGGGTGACGAACAGGGCCAAGGAAAGGGCGAACGAGCATGCCGCGAGCCATGCACCCGCCGGCCGGCTACTGGTCATTGTAAAGACCGACGGAAACGATATCGCGGGAGCGACGTGACGCCCCGGCCGCGCCGTTTTCCTGGTCACGAGCGCTATCGGCACGATTGCTCGCCAGGTTGTCGAGGTAATCGCCGTCAATGTCGTTGGTGACGTACTCGCCGGTGAAGCAGGAGCAGTCGAACTGTTGCAGGGTCGGGTTGCCCAGGCGCACGGCCTCCTTGAGGTCCTCGAGATCCTGGTAGATCAGGTCATCGGCACCGATCGCATCGCGAATCGCCTCGACGTCACGGTTATGGGCGACAAACTCGTCCGCCGCCGGCATGTCGATCCCGTAGACGTTCGGGTAGCGCACCGCCGGGGCCGCCGACGCCATGAAAACCTTCTTGGCGCCCGCCTCGCGAGCCATGCGGATAATCTCGCTGGAGGTGGTGCCGCGCACGATCGAATCGTCGACCAGCAACACGTTCTTGCCTCGGAATTCCAGGTCAATCGCGTTGAGCTTCTGGCGTACCGAGCGTTTGCGCTTGGCCTGCCCCGGCATGATGAAGGTCCGCGCGATATAGCGGTTCTTGACGAAGCCTTCGCGGTACTTGAGGTTGAGATTGACCGCGATCTCGAGTGCCGCCGTCCGACTGGTGTCGGGGATCGGTATCACCACGTCGATGTCGTGGTGGCCCCAATCGCGCTGAATCTTCTCGGCCAGCATCTCGCCCATCCGCATGCGCGCCCGGTACACCGACACGTCGTCGATGATCGAGTCCGGGCGCGCCAGATAGACGTACTCGAAGATGCAACTCGTGTACTGCGGGTCATCGGCACATTGACGCAAGGTCACCTCGCCGTCACGCGAGATGTAGATGGCCTCACCGGGGGCCAGATCTCGCACCAATTCGAACTCGCCCGCCTCGATGGCCACCGATTCCGAGGCGATCACGTACTCGGTGCCGTTTTCCGTCTCCCGCTTGCCGTAACAGACCGGCCGAATGCCGTGCGGATCACGGAAGGCGAACACGCCTTCGCCGACGATCATGCCGATCACGGCATAGGCGCCACGGGCACGACGATGCACATTGGTGATCGCGGCAAACACGTCATCGGCAGAGGGTTGTGCCTTGGCGATCGCGCCCAGCTCGTGGGCGAAGACGTTGAGGAGCACCTCGGAGTCGGAGTTGGTGTTGAGGTGGCGCCGATCCTCGGCCACCACGGCTGCACGCAACTCGTCGACATTGGTGAGGTTGCCGTTGTGCCCCATCGCGATACCGAAGGGCGCGTTGACGTAGAACGGCTGCGCCTCGGCAGAGGAATCACAGCCGGCGGTCGGGTAACGGACGTGGCCGATCCCCATGTTGCCCATCAGCTGGCGCATGTGACGGGTGTGGAAGACGTCCTTGACCAGACCGTTTTCCTTGCGGAGAAAAAGCCGTTCCTCGTCGCAGGTGAGGATGCCCGCCGCATCCTGACCTCGGTGCTGAAGGACGGTCAGCCCGTCATACAGCGCCTGATTGACCGGCGATTTCGCCACCATCCCAATAATGCCGCACATGCGTCAAACCACCTCGGTGTGTAACCGTGCAAAAAGTCAAAAAGCCTCGGCTCGGGCTTTCCCGCCCGAGGCCGAAACGGCGACGCCGGAGCAGTCGTCTGACCGTTCCGGCGCGATTCGGGAGATCCCCGAAGGCGGCACGCATCCCGCACGCCACCACGTTCTTGAAAGATTGATTGTCACCACTGCACGTTGCGGGCGACGTCCGCCGGCATAATCGCCAGCAGCCATTCGGACACCACCTGGAAATGCGGTATCAGCGTCGATGCCTGCCACCAGGCTTCCTGCGGAAAGGCCGTGAACCCGCCCAGAACCAGCAGCCCCGCGACGATCAGCACGCCGCGCAACAGGCCGAAGACCATGCCCACGGATCGATCCGTGCCCGACAGGCCGGTGGTTTCCACCAGTTTCGAAATCGCCCAGTTGATGATCCCACCCAGGATCAGCACCACGATGAACAGGGCCACGAAAGCAATCGCCACCCGGGCCGACGGGATGTCCACCGCGTCGGGCACCAGGACCGCCGCGGTCTGAGAGAACGCCAGCGCGATGCCGAAGGCGGCCAGCCAGGTGATCAGCGAGATCACCTCCTTGACGAATCCACGCACCAACGCAATCGCCGTGGAGATCAGGACGATCGCTAGCAAGATCCAGTCGACCATTGTCATGACAGTCTCCCTGTCATGCCAAGCACGCGAGTCCCGGCGTCAATCACTTGGTCATCACCAGTCCGTCCCGACCGATGCGCTGGCGCAGCCGCTCGGTGGCCTCGCCGGCCAGGTCACGGGTGGCATACGGGCCGACACGCACCCGCCAGACCGTGCCCTGCTCCGAGAACAGCGGCGTGACCGACACGTCGAATCCCGAGGACTCGACCGATTTGGCCAGGGCGCGGGCATTGCGCTCGTCGGAAAAGCTGCCCAACTGGACCACGTACTCACCACTGGCCGAGATTTCCGGGAGATTTTCCCCTGACGACGCCGAGTCTCCTTCCGACTTGGCGGCCTCGGGCGATTCGGTTGGCGCAGCGTCCGCGGAGGCTTTCGAATCGGCGTCCGGCTCAGCCGGCGACTCGGCCGGAAGGTCATCAGTGGCCTCGGCGGCCCTCGACCGATCGTCGGCGCTCTCCTCGGCAGCGGAAGCCGCCTCGACCGCGTCCTCGTTCGGGGCAGGCGCCTCCGACTCGGTCGGATACGGGATCGTTTCGCCCCCTTCGCGGGCCTCGATCGGGGTCTGATCAGGGAACAGCGAGGTCGGCGGGTTTTCCAGCGGCTCGCCCGTCTCACCCGGCGGCTGGGGGACCTCGATACGGTCCACGCCTTCCACCGTGGGTTTTTCCGGCGCCGGCTGCACCCTCAGGCTGTCGATGCCACTGCCATCGAGCCAAAGCGGCAACAACAGGACAGCCAGCGCGACCACCACCGAGGCACCCACCAGGCGTTGGCGGAAGCGCGATTCGGTCCAGCTTGATTCGATTTGCTCTGCCACGGCGTCCTCTTTGCAACGGGGGCGGTACGACCACTTGGCGTCAATGCCCCGCATTCTCTCGCGTATCCAGTCGCGCCCGCAATGGACCGACCACGTGGAACGAACCAAACACCACGATCTCGTCCCCTTCGCGGGCCTCGGCAAGCGCGGCATTATACGCACCGACCAGGTCGGCTTCACGGTGCACACGTGCCACACCGGCTTGAATCAAGGCCCCCTCGATGCGACCCACAGCCGCCGCCCGTGGTTCCCCGAGCGGGGCAACCCACCAGGCATCGAAACAACCAGCCAAGGTGTGAACGACCGCTTCGATCGGCTTGTCATCCAGGGCCGAAAACACGGCAAGGCGTCTGCCGACAGGGGGATTGGCCAGCGCCACGGCCAGCGTGCGCGCCGCCTCGGCATTATGAGCCACATCGAAGATCACCGTCCGCCCGTGGTCGATAAATCGCTCCAGACGGCCCGCCAACCGCACCCTCGCCAGTCCCCGCCAAACGGCCTCATCCGGGATGGCAAGCGGGCTGCGCGGGTGTTGCAACAACACAACGACGCCCGCGGCGTTATCCCACTGGTGACGCCCCATCAGCGCCGGTTGTGGCAGGCAGACGGTCTGCCCGTCACGTACCAGGCCGAAGACCGGCCGAATTTCTTTCTCCAACGGCGGATTCTCCGACGGCGAACAGGTCGCCGAAACTGAGAAATCCTTACCGAGAGACAACAAATCAGCGCCAACCCTTCCGGCCGTCTCCCGGACCGCCTCGACGGGCTCCGGATCGACATATACCGCCGGCTGCCCAGCGCGCAGGATACCCGCCTTCTCGCGGCCGATGGTCTCGCGCCCATCCCCCAACCAGTCCTGGTGGTCGAGGCCGATCGCCGTGATCAGGGCAAGGTCGGCATCCAGGGCATTGACCGCATCCAGGCGACCACCCAGTCCGACCTCGAGCACCCAGACATCGACGCCCGACACGGAAAACACCAGAAAGGCCGCCACCGTGAGCCACTCGAAATAGGTCAACGCCCCGCTGTCCGGATGGGCGTCGATGCGCTCAAAGGCACGCACCAGCACGGCAGACTCGACCATCTCGCCGTCGACCAGAAAGCGTTCGCGCACATCCACCAGGTGCGGCGAGGTGTAACTGCCAACGCGATAGCCGGCTGCACGGCAGACGGCAGCCGCCATCATCACGCTCGAGCCCTTGCCGTTGGTACCGGCGACGGTGATCACGCACGCCTGGGGTCGATCGCCCAACAGGTCGCGGGTGATCCGCCGGCAGCGCTCGACCCCCGGCTCGATCCGGTTGGGGTCGCGCTGCAACAAGGCCTCGAGCCAGTCGTCAACCGAGCGGGTCACGGCTTCACGTCTCGACTTGGCCGTTGATGGGTAGCTTGCGTGGCGACAACCGTTGTCACGAAGCCGCGCGAGTCGTCTCGCGAGGGATATCCTTTTTCTGCAGATTGGCGACCAGCAAGGCGATCGTCTGCGGTAGCTCCTCACGGGCCACGATCATGTCGATCGCACCATGTTCAAGCAGGAACTCACTGCGCTGGAAACCCTCGGGAAGCGTTTCGCGCACGGTCTGCTCGATCACGCGCGGACCGGCAAAGCCGATCAGGGCATTGGGCTCGGCGATCTGCACGTCGCCGAGCATGGCAAGCGAAGCCGAGACCCCGCCCATGGTCGGGTCGGTCAGCACCACGATGAAAGGCAACTGCTTTTTCGACAGGCGGGTCAACGCCGCCGAGGTCTTGGCCATCTGCATCAACGAGAACAGCGATTCCTGCATGCGCGCGCCACCCGAGGCAGTAAATACCACCAGCGCACAGCGGTTCTGGATGGCCGCCTCGACGGCCCGAACGAACTTCTCGCCGACCACCGAGCCCATCGAACCGCCCATGAAGGCGAAGTTGAAGGCCGCGGCGATAACCGGCACACCATCGGTGCAGCCACGCATGACCACCAGCGCGTCGCGTTCGCCGGTCTTCTTCTGACTGGCGCTGATACGATCGCGATACCTCTTCTGGTCGCGGAATTTGAGGATGTCCACCGGCGAGAGCTCGGTGAACAACTCCTCGCGACCAGTGGAATCGAGAAACGCATCCAGCCGTTCCCGCACGGCAATGCGCATGTGATGGCCGCACTTCGGGCAGACCTCGAGGTTGCGCCGCAGTTCTTCGCGGTAGAGCACGGCGTCACAGCCGTCGCACTTCACCCACAGTCCTTCCGGCACACCGCGCTTGCCGGCGCTCTCCGTGCGGATGCGTGATGGAATCAGCTTGTCCAGCCAGCTCATGCTCGAACTCTCCCAGGATGATGTCGATCTTGTGGCGGCCCAACACCAATGTCACGTTTGGTCACGTTGGGCGGCCCTCGCAGTGGTATGTCCCGTGTCCAGGCTAGGTGCGCGCCGTTTCCAAGGCTGAGCGCAACTCGGCGAGAAAGCCGCGCACGGTCTCCAGCACCTGGGCGTTCACACCGCCGGCCGCCGTAGCCTGCTCGTGGATCAGTCGGACGATCGCGCTGCCGACGATCACCGCGTCGGCCACCTGGCCCACCTGCCCGGCGGTCTCGGCATCGCGAATGCCAAAGCCGACGCCCACCGGCAATGCGCAGGCCCCGCGGATGTCTTCAAGCTGCGCGGCCAAGGCATCGGTGTCCAGATTGGCCGCCCCGGTGACGCCCTTGAGCGACACGTAGTACACAAAGCCCGAGCCCTTGCTCGCCACTTCGCGGGTACGCCCCGCACTGGTGGTCGGCGCGAGCAGGAAGATCGGGTCCATGCCCCGCTCGCCCATCGCCGCGACCAGCTCGTCGGCCTCTTCCGGCGGCAGGTCGACCGTCAGGACACCGTCCACACCGGCCGAGGCCGCCTTGTCGACGAAGGCACTAACGCCCATCGCCTCGATCGGGTTCTGATAACCCATCAGGATCACGGGCGTTTCGGCGTCACGTTGACGGAATTCGGCCACCAGGTCGATCACGCCGCGCAGCCCCAGGCCGGATTTCAAGGCGCGTTCGTGCGCCGCCTGGATGACCGGGCCGTCGGCCATGGGGTCGGAGAACGGCACGCCGATCTCGATGGCATCCGCACCGCCCCCGACCATCGCGTGCATCAGCTCGACGGTCGTGCGCGCGTCCGGGTCACCGGCGGTAATGTAAGGGATCAACGCGGCACGATTCTCGCCTTTGAGGCGTTCGAAGAGGGGCGCGAGTCGGCTGGCGGATTGCTTGGTCGTCTCACTCACAGTTCGATCCCCTCGAGCTTGGCCACGGTGTTGATGTCCTTGTCGCCCCGGCCGGACAGATTCACCAGGATGCGCTGACCGCCCCGCTCCTCGGCCAGCAGCCGCGCATGGGCCACGGCGTGCGCCGATTCGATCGCCGGAATGATGCCCTCGCAGCGCATCACCTCGTGGAAGGCGGCCATGGCCTCGTCGTCGGTGATCGCGGCGTACTGCACCCGACCGATGTCCTTCAACCAGGAGTGTTCTGGCCCCACGCCGGGGTAGTCGAGCCCGGCGGAGATCGAGTGCGTGCCAATGATCTGGCCGTTGTCGTCTTCCATCAGGTAGGTGCGATTGCCGTGCAATACGCCGGGGCGCCCGGCGGTCAGCGGGGCGGCGTGCCGACCGGTCTCGACGCCGTCGCCACCGGCCTCCGAGCCGTGCAGCTCCACCGACTCGTCGGCCAAAAACGCATGAAAGATGCCGATGGCGTTCGAGCCACCACCCACACAGGCAACCACCTGGTCGGGCAACTCGCCGGTCTTCTCCAGCATCTGCGCGCGGGCCTCGCGGCCGATCACCGACTGGAAGTCCCGCACCATCATCGGGTACGGGTGCGGACCGGCAACCGTGCCGATGATATAGAAGGTGTCATCGACGTTGGTCACCCAGTCGCGCATCGCCTCGTTGAGCGCGTCCTTGAGCGTGCGCGTACCGGAATCCACCGGCACCACCTTCGCGCCCAACAGTCGCATGCGGAATACGTTAGGGGCCTGGCGCTGAATGTCGTCAGCGCCCATGTAGACCACGCATTCGATGCCCAGGCGCGCGGCGACGGTGGCCGTGGCCACGCCGTGCTGACCCGCGCCGGTCTCGGCGATAATGCGGGTCTTGCCCATGCGCTTGGCCAGCAGGGCCTGACCGAGGGCATTGTTGATCTTGTGCGCGCCGGTGTGGTTGAGATCCTCGCGCTTGAGCCAGATCTCGGCGCCGTAGGCCTCCGACAGACGCTTGGCGTGGTAGAGCGCGGTAGGCCGACCGACGTAGTCACGCAGGTCCGACTCGAATTCCTCGATGAAGCCCGGGTCGTTGCGATATTTCTCGTAGGCGGCGGTCAACTCCTCGATCGGCCCCATGAGGGTTTCGGCGACGTAGCGGCCACCATAATCACCGAAGCGCCCGCGTTGATCCGGGAAGCTCGCGTAATCGACCGGCGCGCCAGTCGCCCCGACGGTCGCCTTACTGTTCGTCTCGGGCATGCCCTACCCCTCGCATGAATGCATGAATTTTGTCGGCCGACTTGATGCCCGGCGCCTCTTCGACCCCACTGGAGACGTCCACGGCGTAAGGCGACAGTGTGGTTATTGCCTCGGTCACGTTCTCGGGCGACAGGCCGCCCGCCAGTATCCAGGGTCGGCGGTCCCGGCCATTGTCCCGCGGCCAGCGACTCCAGTCGAAGGTATGACCGGTGCCGCCCAGCCCGCTGACGGCATGGCTGTCGATCAGAAAGCCGCGCGCCGTATGGTGGTCCTGCATGACCCGGCGACGCACCTCATCATTTAGATCGGCACTGACCGCCTTGATATAGGGGCGCCCGAACTGCCGGCAGAACCGCGCCGTCTCGCTGCCATGAAACTGCAGCAGATCCGGACCGACCTGGTCGACTACCGTCTCGACCCAGTCGACACTCGGGTCGGCGAACAGGGCCACCGTCTGCACGAAGGCCGGCACCCGAGCCACCAGGTTTCGAGCGGCCTCTACCCGAATGGAGCGCCGACTGGCGGGCACGAACACGAAGCCCAGCGCATCGGCCCCGGCGGCTACGGCGATCTCGACATCGGCCAGGCGCGTGATTCCGCAGATCTTGACCCGTGTGCGGCTGGTGTCCACCGGTTTCTCGGCCCTCGTGGGAAAGATGACGTTAAGAAAGACAATAGGGGCCGCGGATTCTAGCAGGATTCCGGAAGGCTCTCGACTCCCCGCGGGGCCGCGCTGACACGTCGAGTGGACAAACGCATCCGTTTGACGTCAGCCCACCTGCTCGAACAGCGGCCGGCGCGGCTGGGTCGGCAGACCGAAAGCGGCTGGATACTCGACCCCCGTCAGATACAAGCCATCCGCCGGCGCGGTGATGCCCGCGGCCTCGCGATGGCGGGCCGCCAGCGCCTCACTGATCCAGTCGACCGGACGTTCGCCCGTCCCCACGGCAAACAGGCTGCCCACGATATTTCTGACCATGTGGTGCAGGAACGCATTCGCCCGCACGTCGATGAACAGATACTCACCCTGGCGGGACACCGCGATGCGCTCAACGGTCCGCACCGGGGAATGCGCCTGGCAGTCCTTGCCTCGGAAGCTGGAAAAGTCGTGCTCGCCCAACAGACGATCGGCGGCGGCCTGCATGAGCATCTCGTCCAGTGGCCGATACCACCAGCTCAAACGCCCCGCGGCAATCGCCGGTCGGGTGGATCGATTGATCAGGCAGTAGCGGTAGTCGCGGGCCGTGGCGGAGAACCGCGCGTGAAAGGTCTCGTCCACCTCCTGGACCCACAGGGCGGTGATATCACGCGGCAAGTGCTGCATGGTGCCCATCTGCCAGCCGTAGAGTGGCCGCTCGACCTCCACGTCGAAATGGATCACCTGCCCGGTCGCATGCACCCCGCGATCGGTACGGCCCGCACAGACCACCTCGACGGGGCCATCGGCCACGCGACTGATCGCCCGCTCGACGCGCTCCTGCACGGAATCGCTGTGCGACTGACGCTGCCAGCCGTGATAACGCCCGCCATCGTATTCGACCCCCATGGCCAACCGCATGCCCCACTCCCCTCGAATTGCTTTCGCTCAAGCCCGACCGTCAGGACGGGAAGCGCGATGATACCGATTAACCCAACGGCCGCCACGCAGGCATGACCCACTCTGTATAAGTATCTCGCAACGTACTGATATTACAGGCAGGCACGAACCCACGTGCTAGCATCCAATCTATAGGAATTACCACGCGGGTTTCATATATTAGCGTTTACTGATAGAGTCCGCGTTCCCCATGAGGGATGGACCGCAACCGGGCTGCCCGCCGGCCCAAGTCAGCGGCCCACATGGGAACGCGAACGATGTCTCCGGACTCTCCGCAACCGCATTCAAGGACACGCAGCATGGCGCGCAGCAACCACACCCTGGGTTCAACGAGCGAGTATGGCTTTCCGCAGGCTCGCCTCCTTATCCCGGCCCGGCCGCAGCGATTGCTCTCGGCTGCCATCGTCCTCGCCCTGTCCGTCAGCAGCCACACGATGGCCAGCGAAGACGACGCAATCGCCTTCACCGCTGACACCCCGGCGAGCGTTAGCCAGCAAACGCTGACCCTTCCCTTTGATGATGCGGTCGAGCGCACGCTCAGCCAGAACGCCGCCGTGGACATCTCCCAGGCGCGAATCGCCGAGGCCCGCGCGGCAATCGAACAGGCCAACGGCAATCTCCTGCCCACGCTGGACCTGTCGTTCGGCGTGATGGGGTCGAACAACCCGCTGAACGTCTTCGGCATGAAGCTGCAGCAGGAGCAGGCGAACTTCAACGACTTTGGTGCCGGTGAATTCTTCCAAACCTACGCGAACGACCCAGCCAACCTGCCCGCGGCCCTGGAAACCGAGCCGGACAATCTCAACGATCCCGGCTGGCACCACAATTTCCAGACCTCGCTGAAGCTCTCTATCCCGATCTATAACGGCGGCAAGATCCGCGAGATGCGCACCCAGGCCCAGGCGCTGCTGCAGGCCGCGCAATCCGGTGACGAGGCCGCCCGTCAGCAACTGGTACTCCATACCGTCGAGGCCTACGCCGGCATCAACACCGCCGAGGCCTTTGTCGAGGTCGCAAGCCAGGCCCAACAAGCGGCCAATTCCTTCCGTGATCTCTCGCAGAATCTTTATGACGAAGGCGTGGTCACCAAGTCCGACCTGCTCAAGGCCCAGGTGAATCTCGGCGAGCGTGAACTCGACGTCGAGAACGCGCGTAACCAGGCCGCCAACGCCACCGATGGCCTCAAGGTGCTGACCGGCATCGACACCCGCCAGGAGATCGATCTTAACGAGGCGATCGACGTCTCCCTGCCCGAGACCACGCTCGACGAGGCTCGTCAACTGGCGCTGTCCAACAACCCGCGCATCCAGGCGCTGCGTGGTCGCATCGCCGCGGCTCGCGCCGAGGTCGACGTGGCACGGGCGGACTTCAAGCCGCAGTTCAACCTGATGGCACAGCAAGACTTCAACGACGACTCGCTGGGCCTGCGCAATGACAGCTACACCGTCGGCGGTGTGCTCACTTGGCGGGTATTCGACTTCGGTGCCCGTTCGGGCAAGGTCGATCGCGCCCAGGCTAAGGTGGACGCCAGTCTCGCCGAACGCCAGCAGGCCCTCGACAAGCTCATCGGCCAGGTCGGCAAGATCTGGCGCGAGGCCAACATGGCGGAAAAGCGCGTTGAGGTCCGTCGCCTGGCCATCAACCAGAGCGAAGAGGCCGTGCGCCTGGAGAAACTGCGCTACCAGCAGGGCCTGGCGACCATGACCGAGCTGCTCGCCGCGCAGACCGA
>JAGXGL010000042.1 GCA_024636755.1 Guyparkeria sp.
CCCGCCAGTTGCTCGAGGACGGCTGGCGTGTGCATGCCACCGCGCGTGACCCGGAGGACTCGGCCGAACTCAAGGCATTGGCCTTCGAACACCCGGAGACGCTGAAACTGCATGCCCTGGACGTCGCGGATGCCGGGGCCATTCGGGCGCTTTCCAGCGAGCTATCCGACGAGTCGATCGACTGGTTGATCAATAACGCCGGCATCTACGGCCCGCGCGGCGTGGCCTTCGGCAACGTCACCGACACCGAGGCCTGGCTGGAGGTGTTCCGCATCAACAGCATCGCGCCAATGCTGATCATGCAGGCGTTTGCCGACCAGGTGGCGCGCAGCGACGAGAAGAAGATCGGCATCCTCTCGAGCAAGGTCGGCTCGATGGGTGACAACGGCTCCGGCGGCGGCTACATCTACCGCTCGAGCAAGGCGGCGGTCAACGCGGTGATCAAGAGCGCCTCGATCGATCTCGAGCCGCGCGGCATCAACGTGGTCGCCCTGCACCCGGGCTGGGTGCTCACCGACATGGGCGGCCCCAACGCCGAGATCTCCACCGCGCAGAGCGCCGACGGGCTGCGCCGCAACATGGCCGGTCTGACCGAGGCCGACCGGGGCCGGTTCATCGACATCGATGGCACGACCATTCCTTGGTAAAAACACCTCGGCACCCCGGAGGGTTGCTGTCAGGGCAGTGCCTCGGGGCTGATCGGGGCGGGCTCGGGCAACAAGCGACACGCCGCGCTTGTTGGCGCGAACGGGAATCGTTATCATTCCACGATGATTCCGAGCGCACCGCAACAGCCGGCGCGCCGCCGACCCATGCCAGCTCGCCGGGAGGCCACCATGCAGCTGTTGCACCACCGTGGGGAGGAGACCGACCAGATCGTGGTCACCTCGCCCGAAGGGGACCGGGAAATCGCCCGGTTTCGCTATGTCGAACTCGACCGTTTCATTGCCGAAGGCAAGCTGTCCACCGCAGACCTGTTCGACCGCCGCCCGGCGAGCCAGGCCGCGCTGTGTCGGCAGCTGGCGCTGCTCGCCTGCGCACAGGAATGCCGTCACGGCATGGCCTGCCTGGCTGTTGACTGCCCCTACTACCCCGCGGCAGCGCAGCCCCCCATCCCGACGCTCGCTAGCCTGCCAGCCGCCAACTCGAAGCGAGCCTGACCCAACATGGTGCTCACATCCGGCCTGGCGCACTTCTTTGGTGCACGCAGGACTGGGCGCCCTCGCCTCCGCGGGGCCGGCCTCGATGCACCGCCGGAAAAATCGCCCGCCACTCCCGAAACGACCTTCCACATTACAGCCACTTAGGTGGATTGATGGCGCCCGGGGGCCGGGTCATTTGGCTGCACACCCGCGCAGCAACTCGGCAAGAACAAACCGGCACGGTTTCTGCTTTTCTTGCACCAAGTCGGGCATCAGCGGATCATGTCGGCAAGTTGCCGCGCGATTGAAGCGCCCGCCATATGCAAGATACCCAACCTTTGGAGGATTACATGTCCAACGCGACCAATAAAGTCATGACCCTGATGGAAGAAAACGGCGTCAAGTTCGTCGATTTCCGCTTCACCGACACGCTCGGCAAGCAGCAGCACGTCACCTACCCGGCCAGTCACATCGACGAAGAAACCTTCGAGGACGGCGTGATGTTCGACGGCTCCTCGATCGCCGGCTGGAAGGGCATCAACGCCTCGGACATGATCCTGATGCCGGATGCCGATTCGGCCAACATTGACCCGTTCTCAGAAGAAGTGACCCTGATCGTCATCTGCGACATCATCGAGCCGGACACCATGCAGGGCTACAACCGTGATCCGCGCTCGGTCGCCCGCCGCGCCGAGGCCTACATCCAGTCCTCCGGCCTGGCCGATGCCGCGCTGTTCGGCCCGGAAAACGAATTCTTCATCCTCGACGACGTGCGCTGGGGCTCGGACATGTCCGGCTCGTTCGTCAAGATCGACTCCAAGGAAGCCTCCTGGAACGCCGAGCGCGTCTACGAAGACGGCAACATGGGCCACCGTCCGGGCGTAAAGGGCGGCTACTTCCCCGTCCCGCCGGTCGACTCCCTGCACGACATCCGTCAAGCGATGTGTCTCGTGCTCGAGGAAATGGGCCAGGACGTCGAGGTACACCACCACGAAGTCGCGACGGCCGGCCAGTGCGAGATCGGTGTCGCGTTCAACACGCTGGTGAAGAAGGCCGACGAAGTACAGGATTTCAAGTACGTGATCCATAACGTCGCCCATGCCTACGGCAAGACCGCGACCTTCATGCCCAAGCCGATCGTTGGCGACAACGGTTCCGGCATGCACGTTCACCAGTCGATGACCCGGGACGGCAAGAACCTGTTCTCCGGTGACGGCTACGCGGGCCTCTCCGAGATGGCGCTGTACTACATCGGCGGCATCATCAAGCACGCCCGCGCGCTCAACGCCTTCTGCAACCCGTCGACCAACAGCTACAAGCGCCTGGTGCCGGGCTTCGAGGCGCCGGTCAAACTGGCCTACTCCAGCCGCAACCGTTCGGCATCGATCCGGATCCCGTTCGTCTCCAACCCGAAGGCCCGCCGCGTCGAGCTGCGCTTCCCGGACTCCACTGCCAACCCGTACCTGGCGTTCTCGGCGATGCTGATGGCCGGCATCGACGGCATCCAGAACAAGATCCACCCGGGCGAGGCAGCGAGCAAGAACCTCTACGACCTGCCGCCGGAAGAAGAGAAGAACATCCCCGAGGTGGCCTTCTCGCTGGACGAGGCGCTCAAGGCGCTCGACGAAGACCGCGAGTTCCTCACCCGTGGCGACGTGTTCAGCGACGACCTGATCGACGCCTACATCGAGCTCAAGGAAGAGGAAGTCCAGCTGCTGCGGATGACCACACACCCGGTCGAGTTCGACATGTACTACAGCCTGTAAGGCGGCTGGCCCAGCCGGGCTTTCCGCCCGGCTGCCCAGATACGACAATGCCCCGCAATTGCGGGGCATTGTCATGTCTGGTGGCGCTACACGCTCTCCACGGCTGGCGTTACTTCTTGGGCACACCTTCCGAACCCAACTCCTCCTTCATCCGCTTCTGGAATTCGTGGATCTGCTCACGGGCCTGCTGTTCGCTTACCCCGTAGCGGGCCTGTATCTTGCCGATCAGCTCATCCTTCTTGCCCTCGATCACCGCGAACTCATCGCCCGTGATCTTGCCCCAGTATTCCTCGGCATAGCCGATGAACGAGCGCCAGTTACCTGCGATGTGATCCCACTTCATTACGGAACTCCTATGCGGTTTTGCTCTCTTCATTGTAGGCAATCGACGCCGACCTGCCGACCTGAATACAACGCGCCCCTAAGCCTGCGTTACAATGAGCACAGCTAATGGTCGCTCCTTTAGATGACATTTGAGAATAGAGAGACTGCCATGCCACCCGAGGCCCTGTTTCGCGCCCTTGGCGACACCACCCGACTACGTTGCCTGATGCTGCTGCTCCGCGAGGGGGAGCTATGTGTCTGCGAATTGACCGAGGCACTGGCATTGAGCCAGCCGAAGATTTCCCGCCATCTGGCCCATTTGCGCGATGCCGGCATCACCCAGGTGCGACGCGAGGGCACCTGGGTGTTCTACCGCGCTGCCGAGGACCTGCCCACCTGGGTCCGCGCCGTCCTCAAGGCCACTTTCGACGGCAATGCCAACGACGAGACATTCGCCGAGGACCTGGTCCGACTCAAGCAGATGGTCGGCCGTCCGACACGTGATTGATGCATCTCAGTGCTCTTTGGGATGCTCGGCACCAATCGCCAAGTCGACAAACCAACCAATCACCTCCCGTTCTCGAGCCGATTCGGGAAGCCGCACGGCAGGGCGCCCGCTTTTAGATAAACTTGCCTTATTTGAACTGAGGCAAGGCACCCCATGGCACAGCAGTCAAACCCGGCACTCCGCCACCTCGGACTGATGACACTTTTGGAAGGCGGCTCGCTGATCGCCCTGGTCGCAATCGCCATGCCGCTCAAGTACCTGGCCGGCATGCCCGAGGCCGTCAGCGCCGTCGGCCCGATCCACGGCGTATTGTTTCTCTGGACGATGGCCGTGCTCGCCATCACGCTCTACCGCCAGCTGCTACCGATCCACCATGGGGCGGTGGTCGCGGTCGCGGCGTTCATCCCCTTCGGCGGATTGATCTCGCATCGGCTGGTGCGCCGGCGTATCCAGGCCACTCAGGCCACTGCCTGAGCGCCGAACACGTCGCGACATCAGCCTGTGACGACAAGGTCTTGGGAGGGTTCCCTAGCGGCGCAGCTCGACGGGAATCGGAAAGACCATGTTCTCGACCACGGTCGGCTCGCGTTCCTCGAGCGTCGCCTTGCATTCGAGCTTGAGCCGCTCGATCACCTGCTGGACGAGGATCTCGGGGGCCGAAGCGCCGGCCGTGACGCCTACCCGGCTGCAATCGGTGAACCAGGCCGGGTCGATGTCGGCCGCCCCGTCGATCAGGTGGGCGGGTGTGCCGGACTGCTCGGCAAGCTCGCGCAGGCGGTTGGAGTTGGAGCTGGTCTTCGAACCGACCACCAGCACCATGTCGCAGCTCTCGGCCAGCTCGCGCACGGCGTCTTGGCGGTTCTGCGTCGCATAGCAGATGTCATCCTTGCGCGGCCCCTCAATCTGGGCGAAGCGCTCCTGTAGCGCACCGATGATCGCGCGGGTCTCGTCGACCGAGAGCGTGGTCTGGGTTGCCCAGGCCAGCCCCTTGGGGTTGTCGACCATCAGCGTCTCCACGTCGGCCATCTTCTCCACCAGGTGGATTTGCCCGCCGAAGGCCGGGTCGAAGTGCCCCATGGTGCCCTCGACCTCGGGATGGCCCTCGTGGCCGATCAATACCACGTCGCGCCCGGCGCGGGCGTGCCGGGCGACTTCCATGTGCACCTTGGTCACCAGCGGGCAGGTGGCGTCGAACACGGTCAGGCCACGTTCGGCGGCCGTGTCCTGGATCGCCTTGGAGACGCCGTGGGCGGAAAAGATCAGGGTCGAGCCGTCCGGCACATCGACCAGATCTTCGATGAATATCGCGCCTTTTTCGCGCAGGTTATCGACAATGTGGCGGTTGTGGACGATCTCGTGACGCACGTAGATGGGTGCGCCAAAGGAATCGAGCGCCCGGTCGACAATCTCCACGGCCCGATCGACCCCGGCGCAGAAACCACGCGGATTGGACAGCTGGATCTTCATGACGCGTTTCCGTTCATGGCCGGCGAATCGGCCGGCGCCGTTTGCCCGTCGACGGCCATCACCCGAACCATGAACTGGATGTTCTGACCGGCGAGCGGGTGGTTGAAATCCACCGTGACGTCATCCTCGGTCAGGGCCGTCACGGTGCCCGGCACCGACTCGCCGCTGGGCAGATCGAACTCGATCACCAGTTGTGGCTCGAGGTCCATGTCTTCCGGAAACCGGCCACGCGACATGGTATGCACGTTGCTCGGGTCCGGCATGCCGAAGGCGTACTGCGGCGTGAGCAGGATGCGGGTGTACTCGCCCAGTGGCAGGCCCACCAGCGCCTCCTCAAGCCGCGGCTCGAAGGTGCCGGCGCCCAACTTGACGGTAAACGGCTCGTCGTCGAAGGTGCTGTCGATCACGCGATCGTCGGATAGACGGATCTCGTAGTGGACGGTTACCTCGGAATGCTTGCCAATGGTCGGCAGGTCGGACGTGTCGGCGTCACTCATCGGATACGCTCTCTCGGCCAGCGGGCCGCAGTTCGGCCCATATGATCAGTACCACGCCGATGGTAATGGCCGCATCGGCGATATTGAAGGCCGGCCAGTGCCAGCCGGCGACATGAAAATCGAGGAAATCGACCACGTGGCCATAGAGGACCCGGTCGATCACGTTGCCCACCGCCCCGCCGATCAACAGCGTGATGCCCGCCTTGATGCGCCCGTCACGGATGGCGACGAAGGCCAGCCAGACCAACAGCGCGCCCGTGATCACCACGGCCAGGAAAACGAAGAACCAGCGCTGCCAGCCATCGTGGTCGGCGAGGAACGAAAAGGCCGCCCCGGTGTTGTACAGCAGGGTGAAGTTGAAGAACGGCAGCACCTCGACCGGACGGGCATAGACCAGCCCGGCGAGGGCCGCCCACTTTGTCAGCTGGTCGGCGACCAGCACCCCGAGGGACAGCCAGAGCCAACGAAGGTTCGTGCTGGCAATTCTCATCGACATAACCCCGGCACCGAGTGGCAGCGACAATCCTGTGGGAGCGGGCCCTGCCCGCGAAGGCGCCGCCAGGCGCCACCCCGGCTCAGCTCGGAGGGCAGCCCCTTGCCAAGACACGCGCCTCCGGCGCGTTTCGCTTGCAAGGCAAGCTCCCACGGAGAGGAACGCCGAGCCTTGTGGGAGCGAGTCGTGCTCGCGCAGACGCCGGCACGCGCCGCCCCCGTCCGAGCGCCACGCAAGATCCGACCGGGGAAACGCGCCTTCAGGCGCGATGGGCTGCCGGGACCACCGCCACGTATCGCGGCTAAAGCCGCTCCTACGGGGGGCTTCGGTGCGCGTTCGCCGGACTGGATGGTGGCCATCACGTCCTCAGACAAAGCGCCGGGTTTCCCCGTCGCCCTCGATGTTCTCGATGCAGCGTCCGCACAGGGTGGGATGCGCGGCGTGCGTGCCGACATCCGGGCGGAAGTGCCAGCAACGCTCGCACTTCTCGGCCTCGGCCGGGGCAATGCGCACGGCCAGCTCGCCCACGCCCTCGATCGACTCGGCCTCGACCTCCGCCGGCCTGTCGGCCAGCGGCCGCACCGTGACCTCGGAGACGATCAGCAAGAAGCGCAACTCGTCGCCGAGCTCGGCCAGGCGCTCTGAGACGGCGTCGTCGGCCCATATCTCGACATTGGCGGAGAGGTTGGCCTTGATGCGCTTTTCATTGCGCGCGACCTCGGCGTGGCGGTTGACCGCGTCACGGATGGCGATCACGTCGTCCCAGTAGCCGCGCTGGGCCGGGCCGGCGCGCCCGTCGTCGAGCAGCGGGGCGAGCGTGTCGACGTGGGTGGCCATGAAGACGGTTTCCTCGCGCCCCGAGCTCAGTGCCGGCAGGTGCTCCCAGAGCTCCTCGGCCGTGAACGACAGCACCGGGGCGATCCAACGCGTCAGTGCCTCAACCGTGCGCCACATGGCGGTCTGTGCCGAGCGACGCATGGACGCATCGGTCTGGCCGGTGTAGATGCGGTCCTTGACGATGTCGAGGTAGAACGCGCCCAGCTCGATCGAGCAGAAGTGGTGGATGCGCGCGATCGTCTGGTGGAACTGGTATGCCTCGAAGCCCTCGCGCACCTCGCGGTTCAGGCGCGCGGTGCGATCGACCAGCCAGGCGTCCAGTGCCAGCAGGTCGGCGTCGGCCACGGCATCCTTGTTCGGATCGAAACCGTCGATGTTCGAGAGCAGGAAGCGGGCGGTATTGCGGATGCGGCGATAGGCATCGGCGGTGCGCTGCAGGATCTCGTC
>JAGXGL010000043.1 GCA_024636755.1 Guyparkeria sp.
GCCAGGCCGGCGAGGTCATTGCTATGATGCCGCGTCATTCGAGCAAACAACGGGTCCCCGGAATGCCTGCAATGCATGTGGACGTGGTGATTATTGGCGCCGGCGCGGCCGGCCTGATGTGCGCGGCAACGGCCGGTTATCGTGGCCGCCGGGTGCTGGTGCTCGATCACGCCCGCAAGGCGGGCCAGAAGATCCTGATGTCCGGTGGCGGGCGCTGCAATTTCACCAATCTCAACAGTACCCCGAACCAGTTTCTCTCCGCCAACCCGCGCTTTTGCATCTCCGCACTCAAGCGCTACCCGCCGCAGGCCTTCCTCGACCTGGTCGAGCGCCACGGTATCGAGCACGTGGAAAAGGCCGCCGGCCAGCTGTTCTGCGCCGGCAAGGCGAAAGAGATCGTCGACATGCTGCTCACCGAGTGCGAGTGGGCGGGTGCCGAGGTTCGGATGACAACCGGCGTCACGACCATCGACGCGATCGAGGGCGGTTACCGGATTGCCACCGATAGCGACACGATCACGGCCGAATCGCTGGTGATCGCCAGTGGCGGGCTCTCGATCCCGACCATGGGCGCCACCCCGTTCGGCTACGAAGTGGCCCGCCAGTTTGGCCTCGAGGTGCTGCCCACGCGCGCCGGGTTGGTGCCCTTCACGCTGCACCCCGATCTCAAGGAACGCCTCGCCCCGCTGGCCGGCATGAGCATCGCCGTGGCGGCCACGGCCTCGGGCATGCGCTTCGAGGAGCCGCTGCTGTTCACCCACCGCGGCCTGTCCGGGCCGGCCATGCTGCAGATCTCGAGCTTCTGGCAACCCGGCGAGCCGTTGGTGATCGACCTGCTGCCCGGACGCGATGCGGCCATGGATCTCGCCGCACGGCGCGCGGCACGCCCGCAGGGCACGGTGCTCCAATACCTCGACGAGCACTTGCCGCGCCGGCTGGGCCGCGTGCTCTGCGACTGGCACGGCTGGTCACGCCCCCTGCAGGAATACGCTCAAAGCGACTTGCAGGCGGTCGCCGACGCCCTGCAGCATTGGGCCATCCACCCGGCCGGCACGGAGGGTTATCGGACCGCCGAGGTCACCCTGGGCGGGGTCGACACCCGCGGATTGTCCTCACAGACCATGGAAGCCCAGCGGCAACCGGGGCTATTCTTTATCGGCGAGGTGGTCGACGTGACCGGCCACCTCGGCGGACACAATTTCCAGTGGGCCTGGGCCTCGGGCGTCGCCGCCGGCCAGGTGGTCTGACCCGCCCCACCCCGATTCGGAGCCGACATGGACGGTCTGACCTCACAGTTCCTGCAGGACAACCAGACGCTGGTACTGCTGGCCGTCGCCCTGCTGCTCGGCGCGCTGATCGGGCTCGAACGCGGCTGGTCGAGCCGGCAGAAGGAACCGGGCGAGCGCATTGCCGGTATCCGCACGCACGCCTTGGTGGGCCTGCTCGGCGGGCTATCCGCCGTGCTCTCGGAGACCCTGACCGGCTGGGCCTTCCCCACGCTGCTGATCGCCGTGGCCGCGATCGCGCTGGTGGCCTGGCGCACCCGCGCCCAGAGCGTGCGCAACTTCAGCATCACCGGCAGCATCGGTTTGTTGATCACCTTTTGCCTTGGGGCGATCGCCGTCGGCGTCGACGTGATCATCGCCACCGCCGCGGCCGTGGTCACCGCGATGATCCTCGACAACAAGGAAGAGATCCACGGCCTGCTGCACAAGCTCGAGGCGCGCGAACTCGACGCGGCCTTGAAACTGCTGCTGATTAGCGTCGTGATGCTGCCGCTGCTGCCCAACCAGCCACTGGGCCCCGGTGGCGCGCTCAACCCCTACCAGATCTGGTGGATGGTGGTGCTGATCGCCTTGATCTCGTTTGTCGGCTACTTCGCCATCCGCGTCGGCGGCGCCGAGAAGGGCATCCTGTTTACCAGCCTGTTCGCCGGGTTGAGTTCCTCGACCGCGCTGACCCTGCAGTTCGCCCGGCAATCACAGCACACGCCCACCCTGGGGCCGATGCTGGCCGTGGGCATCCTGATCGCCTGCGGCACCATGTTCCCGCGGGTGCTGCTGGTCGCCATCGCCGTCCACCCGCCGATCTTCGGTGCACTGATCTGGCCACTGGCCGTCATGACGGTGCTGCTCTACGCCCCCGCCCTCTGGATGTGGCGCCAGGCGCGCAGCGACAAGTCGATCAAGAGCCCGGAACTGACGCAAAACCCGCTCGACCTGACCTCCGCGCTGCTGTTCGGCGCGCTGCTCACGGCCATCATGCTTGCCGCCGAATGGCTGCGCGAGTGGCTGGGCAGTGCCGGCCTCTACCTGCTGGCCGCCTCCTCGGGCGTGGCTGACGTCGACGCGATCAACCTCTCGTTGACCCGCATGGCGCGCGAATCGATCACGATCGAGACCGCCGTGATGGGCATCATCATCGCCTCGGCGGTCAACAACCTGGTCAAGACGGGCATGGCCGGCGCCATCGGCACCCGCCAACTCGGCCTGCATGTCGCCGGGCCGATGATCCTCTCGGTGGCCGCCGGGCTGCTCACCGCCTGGCTGATCTGATCAGCCCGCCCTGACCCGCCTTCCATCCCACCAGGCGAGCATCGCCGGCGTGAACAGCAGGGTCAGCGGGGTAGCGACCAGCAGGCCGCCGGCGATCGCCGTGGACAGCTGCACCCAGTACTGGGTCGACGGGGCGCCGATGGAGAACTCGCGACCGAAGAAGTCGATGGTCAGGCCCAAGATCATCGGCATCAGCCCCAATACCGTGGTGATGGTGGTCAGCAGCACAGGCCGTAGGCGCTGTGCACCGGTACGCAACGCCGCGTCCACCGGCTCGATGCCGTCGCGCCGCAACTGGTTGTAGGTATCGATCAGCACGATGTTGTTGTTGACCACCACCCCGGCCAGCGCGATCACGCCGATACCGCTCATCACCACGGAGAACGGCTCGGCACGCAGCAACAGACCCAGCAACACCCCGCTGGTGGAGAACACGATCGCCGTGAGCACCAGCAGGGCCTGGTAGACGCTGTTGAACTGGGTCACCAGGATCAACACCATCAGCACGATCGCGGTGAGGAACGCCAGGGACAGGAATCGCCCGGCCTCGGCCTGATCCTCCTGTTGCCCCCGCACCGAGAGCTCGATCTCCTCGGGCATCGGGTGGGCGGCCAGCCAGTCCTGCAAGGCGCGCACGCGCTCGTCGACCAGTTGCCCGGCGGCCACGTCGGCATCGACCGAGAGGGTGCGACGCCCGTCGACGCGGTGGATCACCCCGGTCTTGGGGGCGGGCACGAACTCGACGAAATTGCGCACCGGCACCAGGCCGGCCTGGGTGGGGACCCGCAGGTTCACCAGCTGGGCGAGATTGCGCTCGTCGAAGGGAAAACGCACCCGGATATCGACCTCCTCGTCGGCATCCTCGGGACGATAACCACCCAACGCCAGCCCGCCGGTGAGCATCTGCACGGCACGGCCCAGCAGATTGACGTCCGCACCGAAGCGCGCCGCCTCGCGATGATCCACCTCGAGGCGCATCTCGATGCCCGGCAACGGCCGGTTATCCTCGATATCGACAAACCCGCCCACCGCGGCCATGCCACGACGCAGATGCTCGATCGCCTCGACAAGCGGCTCGACGCCGGCGCCCCCATCCGTGGCGGAGACCTCCAGCGCCACTGGCTTGCCGGCGCTGGGTCCGCCGGACTCGGTCAAAAACTGCAGTTTCACCCCGGGCAGGTCGTCCAGGTCCTCGCGCAGGGCGGCGAGAATCTCGTCGGCCGGCGGCCGGCGCTGCCAGTCGACCAGGTCGAGCTGGATCACGCCGATCACGTCCTCGGCATAGTCCTGGGTCAGGCGCGCCTGCGGCGAGGCGATGCTGCGCGCATAGACGCTCTCGAATGCCGGGTGGTCATACAGCCGCGCCTCGACCCCGCGGACCATCTCGTCAACCTCCCAGACCGACAGGTCGCCGCGCGCCTGGATCTGGATCTGGGCAAAGCTCGGCTCGACCTCCGGGAAGAAATCCACCCCGCGGCCCAGCTCGCCGTAGGCGACGTAGAGGGCGGCGGTGAACAGCGCCACCCCAGCCAATGTTTGCCCGGGACGGGCGATCGCCCAGCGCAGCAGCCCGACATAGCGGGCGGTGGGACCATCCAGTTCATCGAACCGGCCCGCCTCGGCGGCCTGGATGTGGCGCACCTGCTCGGGGCGACTGGCGCCCTGACCGCGCGAGATGATCGCCGCGAGAATCGGGATGAACACCAGCGCCATCGCCAGCGACATCAGCAGCGTGACGATCACCGTCGCCGGCAGGTAGAACATGAACTCGCCCACCATCCCCGGCCAGAAGAGCATGGGGAAGAACACCGCCAACGTGGTGGCCACCGAGGCGACGATCGGCCAGGCCATGCGCTGGGCCGCGGCCAGGTAGGCGGCCCGTCCACGGTCTTCGGCGAGATACCGATCGGCCTGCTCGATCACCACGATCGCCCCGTCGACCAGCATGCCCACCACCAGGATCAGGGCGAACAGCACCACGATATTGAGCGTGAAGCCCATCAGGTACAGGATCAGCACCCCGCCGAGGAAGGCGCCGGGAATGGCCAGGCCCACCAACCAGGAGGACCGCCCGCCCAGGGCGAAAACGATGGTGAGCATCACCAGCAGGATGGCGGTGAGAACGTTGTTTTCCAGATCGCCGAGCAGGTCGTCGATCTCCTCGGCACTGTCCTGCAGGTAGCGCACCTGGATACCACCCGGCCAGTCGGCCTGCTCGGCTTCGATCACCTCGCGCGCCGCGGCGACGGTCTCGAGGATGTTCGCCCCGGCCCGCTTGCGGATCTCCAGCGACACGGCCGGCTCGCCGTCGATACGGGCGAACCCTTCCGGGTCCTTGAAGGTCCGGCGCGCCTCGCCGACTTCCTGGAAGGTGACCACGGTGCCCTCAAAGGCGATCACCGGCAGCTCGAGCACGTCACTGACCGACTCGATCACCCCCGGCACCTTGATGTTCAGCCGCCCGGCCCCGGAATCCAGCGCCCCGGCGGCCACCAGCTGGTTGTTGCGCTCGATCGCGGTGACCAGGTCGTTGAACGGCAGGCGGTAGGTTTCTAGCGTGCGCGGATCGACCAGCACCTCGAGGAGGTCCTCGCGATCGCCGCCGATCTCGACCTCGAGCACACCGGGCAGCGCCTCGATCCGGTCACGCAGGTCGCGGGCGCGCTGCACCAGGGTGCGCTCGGGCGCCGAGCCCGACAGCGTGGCGATCAGCACCGGGAACATCGACAGGTCGACCTCAGTGACCATCGGTTCCTCGACGCCTGGCGGCAGGTCGGGCCGGACCAGGTCCATCTCCTCGCGCACGTCAGCCAGTGCGCGGCGGTTGTCGTAACCGGGGTCGAAATCCAGCCGGATCAGGGCAAAACCCTCGCCGGCGCTGGCCTGCATTTCATCGAGCCCCTCGATGCCCGCCAACTCGCGTTCCAGCGGGCGGACCAGCAGCCGCTCGCTGTCCTCGGGCGAGATGCCCGGATAGGCGGCCGTGACGAAGAAGATCGGCACATCGACGTCCGGTGCGGCCTCCTTGGCTATCTGGACGTACGCCATCCCGCCGGCCGCCAGCAGTGCCAGCAGCACCAGCAGCACGCTGCGCGAGCGGGAGAACAGCGCGGCGAGCAATCCGTTCACCGCGCACCCTCCGCCGTGGGCACCACCTCGATGGCATCGCCGTCACGCACGAATCCCTGCCCAAGCGAGATCAAACGCACCGTGCCGTCTAGGCCGGTTACCCAGACCTGCTCGGCATCGGCGCGGATCGGCGTGACCGGCACGAAACGGGCTTTCAGCTCGCCCGAGTCTGCTTCCACGGCCACCTTGACGCCCAGCTCGCCCGCCTCGTTCTGCGAGATCAACGCGGGGGAAAGGGCATGCGCGCGCACCTGTTCGACGGGTATCTCGACCGTCACGCTGGTACCCGACGGCAGATTTCGCTCCGGGTTGGCCACCTGCACCCGGGCCCGGAAGGTCCGTGTCTCGTCTTCCGCGACGGTCGAGACGTAACGCACCGTGCCCTCGCGAACCTGATCGTCCAGAAACGTCACCCGGGCAACCTGCCCTTCCTCGACCTCGTGAATGCGGTGCTGCGGGATGCGCACCACGGCGCGCAACGGGTTGTTCTCGACGATCTCGGCGACCGGCTCGCCCACCGCGACCACGTCACCGACGCGAACGATCTGCCGATTGAGCACACCCGCGATCGGGGTGGGGATTTGCGTGTGCGCGATATCGAGCTCGATGGCGGCCACCCGGGCCCGCGCGGCCTCGAGCTCGGCACGGGCGCGCTCGGCCGCCAGGCGTCCCTGAAAGCCCTGGTCGGCCAGTCGGCTCGACGCGTCGAAATCGCCCTGCGCGCGCCGCTCTGCCGCCTTCGCCTCGCTCAAGCGCGCGGGTCGATCATCCAGTTCAAGCCGCGCGAGCAACTGGCCGGCTTCCACCACCGCGCCCTCCTCGACCGGGGTCTCGGCGACCTCGCCCCCCGTCTTGGCCCGCACCCGCACCACCTGCTCGGGCTCGACCTGCCCCTGGAGTTGCAACACCCGCTCGACCGACTGCGCGTGACTGGTAGTCACAGCCACCTTCACCGTGGCGCTGCGCTCGCGCGTGTCGAGCGGCGGAGCATCGTTGTCGCCCGTCAGCACCCAGCCAAGCAGCAACAAGGCGAGCAGCAGGAGAACCAATCGACCCGCGTTACGGGATAACCATGACGTCATCGTGAACCATTCCTGTCAGTGGCATGTGTTGTGGCTGCGTTGAAAGGCCCTGCAAGTGAACGAGGTCAAGGGCCACTCCCACACGGGACGACACACCCAATCGCCGGATCATGTCAGCGAGACCAGTGGCCAACTCTTAGCCCACCCCACCCGCCGGACGGCGGGATATGGCCCGGGATATCGCCCGGGATATCGCCTTGTAGAGCTCCATCAATGCGAACGACCCCACGCCGACCGCGAGGATCAACAGGCCGTCGGCCAGCGACACGGCCTCGGTGGCGAATACCGCCTGCATCGCCGGCAGGTAGGTCATCAGCAGCTGGGCGAGCGTGACGGCGATCACGGCCAGCCAGACGGGACGCATGCCGCGGATCAGGTCGAGGCTAAGCGACGAGCCGTGGAGGTTGCGGATAAAGAACAGCTGGAATATCTCCAGCACCACCAAGGTATTCATCGCCATCGTGCGAGCCAGTTCCAGCGAATACCCCTGCGCGATCGCGTAGTGGTAGACGCCGAAGACCGCGCCGAGAAAAATTACCGCCACCAGCGCGATGTAGATCAGCCAGCCGCCGGTGAGAATCGGCTCGTTGCGCGGCCGGGGCGGTCGGTCCATCACGCTCGATTCACTGGGCTCGAACGCCAGCGCCAGTCCCAGCGTGACGGCGGTGACCAGGTTGATCCAGAGGATCTGGATCGGCGTTATCGGCAAGGTGAGTCCCGCAAGCAGGGCAACGACGATGGTCAGCGCCTCACCGGCGTTGGTCGGCAGGGTCCAGCTGATGACCTTCTTGATGTTGTCGTAGACGGTCCGCCCCTCGCGGATTGCGGCCACGATCGAGGCGAAGTTGTCATCGGCCAGCACCAGATCCGCGGCCTCCTTAGCCGCCTCGCTGCCCTTGCGCCCCATGGCGATACCCGCATCGGCGCGCTTGAGGGCCGGGGCATCGTTGACCCCATCACCGGTCATCGCCACGCTCTGGCCCAGTGCCTGCAACGCCTCGACCAGCCGCAGCTTGTGTTCGGGACTGGTGCGGGCGAACACGTCGACCTCGGCCACGCTCTGGGTCAGTTCGGCATCCGAGAGGTTTTCTATCTCTGCGCCGGTCAGCGAGCGATCGGGCCGCTCCAGTCCGACCCGGGCGGCGATCGCGCGGGCCGTGCCGGCGTGATCGCCGGTGATCATCTTGACGCGAATACCGGCCCGCCGGCACTCGGCCACCGCCTCGATCGCCTCGTGGCGCGGCGGGTCGGAAAGCCCCACGAGTCCCAGCAGGATCAGCCCATCGGCCACCTCGGCACGCTCAAGCACGGTTTGGGACGGCTCGACCGGACGATAAGCCAGAGCCAGCACCCGCTGGCCTTCACCGGCCAGCGCCTCGGCCCGCTCGGCCCAGAACGCCTGATCCAGTGCCTCGGTTTTCTCCCCGCCTGTGGCCTGTTGATCGCACATCGCGAGCACCGCCTCGGGCGCCCCCTTGACCGAAATGGCCGCATGGCCCTCGTGATCGTGGTCGAGCGTCGCCATGAAGCGATGCGCCGCATCGAAGGGGATTGCATCATTGCGCCGCCAGCGCGCCCTTTCGTCGGCCAGATCCAGCCCGGCCCGTCCGGCCATGGCCAGCAGGGCCCCCTCCATTGGATCGCCCTCGACCCGCCAACCATTCTGATCGCTGCGCAGGTAGGCGTCGTTGCACAGCATCCCCGTGCGCGCGAGTCGTTCGAATGACGCCGGCGCCGACTGCCCGGCCGGCTGGTCGCCGACGAACAGCTCGCCGGTGGGCGCATAACCCTCGCCCGTGATCGTCAGGGTCGCCTCGACCAGCGCCACCTCGGTGACCGCCATCTCATTACGGGTCAACGTACCGGTCTTGTCGGTGCAGATCACCGACACCGAGCCGATCGTCTCGATGGCCGGCAGACGCCGGACGATCGCCTGCCGACGGGCCATTGCCTGCACGCCCACGGCCAGGGTGATGGTCAGCACGGCCGGCAGGCCTTCGGGAATCGCCGCGACAGAGAGCCCAACCACGGCGATGAAGGCCTCCTCGAAGGCCATCCCCCACCACCAGACGCCACCCGCGAGAATCAGGCCGGCGGCTACGAGGATCACGGCGGTCAGCCACCGGCCGAAACGGTCCATCTGCGTTAGCAGTGGCGTGGTCAGGGTCTGCACGCCGGCGATCAGGCCGGAAATCCGGCCCAGTTCGGTATGCGTCCCGGTGGCTGTGATCACGCCCCGGGCCGCCCCTCGGGTCACGAGCGTGCCGCTGTAGGCCATCGATCGCCGGTCACCCAGCGGGGCCTCGGTCTCGACCGCCTCGATCGACTTTTCCTCGGCCAGTGATTCGCCGGTCAATACCGCCTCGTCGACGTGCAGGTCATGGACCTCGATCAAGCGCAGGTCGGCCGGCACCCGGTCACCGGCCTCCAGCAGCACGACATCGCCCGGCACCAGATCGTCGCCCGGAATCGGCTGGCGTTGGCCGTCACGGACCACGGCCGCCTTGAGGGCCAGCATGTGACGAATGGCATCCATCGCCTGCTCGGCGCGCCCTTCCTGAACGAAGCCGATCAGCGCATTGGCCAGCACGACCGCCAGGATGACGGCGGTATCGATACCGTGACCCAGCAGGGCGGTCACGGCCGCCGCGCCCAGCAGCACGTAGATGAGGATATTGTGGAAATGGCGTAGCAGGCGCCGCCAGGCAGGCGGGCGTGGTGCCTCGGGCAGGCGATTGGCGCCGAAACGCTCGAGGCGCTCGCTCACCTCGGCGGCCGTCAGTCCCTCGGGGCGACTCTCAAGGCCCGCCAACACCACGTCGGGCGACTCGGCATGCCAGTACCGGCTCGATGGAAACTCCTCGCTCATTTCCGCCTCCTTAAGCGAACCACACCGCCACCCCCCATCCTCCTCCCCAATCCTCCTGGAGAGTATTACCGCGATCGATCACGAACGCGAGGCACGTTCTCAGCCGGCGGCCGCCTCGTCCATCGCCCGGTTGGCGAGCTGGTCGGCACGCTCGTTTTCCGGGTGCCCGACATGACCGCGGGTCCAGTGCCAATGGACATGATGCCGATCGGCCGCCTGCTCGAGACGCTTCCAGAGATCGGCGTTCTTGACCGGCTTGCCGGCAGCCGTGCGCCAGTTGCGCCGCCGCCAGTTGTGGATCCACTCGGTGATGCCCTGGCGCACGTATTGCGAATCGGTGGTCAGGTGCACCTCGCAGGGCTCCCTGAGCGCCTCAAGCGCCTCGATGGCCGCGGTCAGCTCCATGCGGTTGTTGGTGGTCTCGGTGTCCGCTCCCCACAGGTCGCGTTCGTGCTCGCCGAAGCGCAAGACCGCCCCCCAGCCGCCGGGGCCGGGATTGCCACGGCAGCCGCCGTCGGTCCAGACATGTACCACCTTGCGGCTTGTCGAGGTGTCGTTCGAGTCGTGATCCATGATGGGTGACTTAATCTAGAGCTTATCGATGAACGGATGAAGACTGGCGGCGCATGCCGGCGACCTCGCCACGCACCGGCTGACCGACCAGGGAGGCAAACCGGAAGGCGGACTTGGGCCGACTGGGACGCGCCACCCGTCGGGTCGCGTCGATGACATACAGCCCATTGAGGAACCAGGCCCACTCGTCAGTCAACCGCCGGAACCGCTCGCCTCGCCGGTAGGCGTTCTCGCGGCACCACGGCGTCACACCACCGAGCGGCTCGATCGCGTCGATGCGATAGCCCAATACGCGCAGCCAATCGACCACTCGCCAGGTCGGGTGGTGATGACCAATCCCCAAGGGCGCATGACAGCCCGGCCAGAAGCGCGAGCGCAGGTGTAGCAGGCTCGCCGGGTTCAGCCCGACGATCAGCAGCCGCCCCTCGGGGCGCAACGTTCGGTCGATCTCGCGCAGGATCTCGTGCGGGTTGCGCCGATCCTCGAGCACGTGCAACGCGATCACCAGATCGGCGGCCTCGCTCTCGATCGGCAAGGCATCGAGCTCGACCGGCAGCGACCCGGCCTGACTACCCATCCGACCGCCCGGGGGGCCGGCGAGCACGCGGTGATCGATGCGCAACTGCCGCTCCCAGCCGAACCGCCGCTCGAATTCCAGCCCCGATTCACCCAGCACCAGCGCGTGGTAACCGAAGGCCGTTTCCGCCCGCCGGGCGAGCATGGCAACCAGATCAGCGGCCACCAGCCGGCCGACGGGACCACGATACCAGTCGGCTGCGGCCACGCTGGCGTCAAGCGCACTGTCCTTGTCTGGGTTCTGACTCACGGCATCCTCATGCAGGTAAGGGAGGTCTGCAAGCAGGCCTTCCTCAGGCCACTTCGCGCTCGCCCGGCGACCAGCGCACCACCCGCCGGGCGGCGAGCATCAGCGCAAACGCCAGCAGGCTGGCGAGCGTCATCGCGGCGAAGGCCATATCGGGCTCCACTCTACCCCAGAGCAGCCCGGCAAGGTACAGGCCAAGCGCTGCGCCACCGCCGTAGCTGGCCGCCGACAGGATCGCCTGGCCGCGCGCGTGGGCGCGCCCCGGAAACTGGTGGTCGACCACCCAGATGCCCACCGCGTGGGTCATGCCGAAACTGGCCGCGTGCAGCAGCTGGGCGAACAGCAGCCAGCCGAGCACATCGGCCTGGTAGCCGATCAACAACCAGCGCAGCGCCATCAGGCCGATCGCGATCAGCAACAGACCCAATGGCGCGAAGCGGTTGCGCAGCCCCGGCAGCAGGAAGAACAGCACGATCTCGGCCACCACGCCCAACGCCCACAGCAGGCCGATGGCCGTGGCCGAATAGCCCAGGTCGGCCAGGTGGACGGAGAAAAACGCGTAGTAGACGCCGTGGGAGAGATTGATCAGGAACGAGCCGGCAAAAAAGGCCAGCATGGCGGGCTCCTTGAGCCGATCCCGGATCGAGACGGGGCGCGCGCCGGTCTCACGCGGCAAGCCCGGTTCGGGCACCCGCCACAGCACCACCGCCAGCGCGACCAGCGCCACGGCCATCAGCCAGGGCACGGCGACCAGACCGACACGGTCGATCAACGCGCCCAGTCCCACCGAGGCGACGATGAAACCGATCGAGCCCCAGGCACGCAACGCGGGATAGCGCTCGGGCGCCGGGCCGGTCAGGCGCAGGGCGGCGACGTCCAGCTGGGAGAGTAGCGGCTGCCAGAAAAAGCCGAAGGCCACCAACAGCACCATCCAGCCCACCAGTCCCGCACCGATGCCGGCAAGCAGGGCCAAGCCGACGGCCAGCACGGCACTGACCAGTGACGTGGCGACCAGCCAGACGATCACTCGGCCGCTGTGGTCGACCATCCAGCCGAGCAGGGGCGGCGCGACAAGCTTGGCGGCCATCACCATCGCGAGCATCGCCCCGACCGTGTCGGGGCCGAAGCCCTGCTCGATCAGGTAGGGGCTGAAATACGGCAGGTAGATCCCTAGCCCGAGGAAGAAGGCGAAGTACCCAAGCCGGATCGGGTTCAACCGGACCGCCTCGCCCTGCCCTGCCGGGGTCGTGCTCATCGACCGGGTGTCGAGCCGTCCCCGGCCGGGACCACCGGCGTGTCGGTGGTGAGATCACCGCACTGCCCGCGTTGGCGCATGGCGTGATCCATCAGGGTGAGCGCCAGCATCGCCTCGGCAATCGGCGTCGCCCGAATGCCCACGCAGGGATCGTGGCGGCCGGTGGTGACCACCTCGGTGGTCTCGCCCTGCATGTCGACGCTGCGCCCGGGCAGGCGGATGCTGGAGGTGGGCTTGAGCGCCAGGTGGGCGACCACGTCCTGACCGCTGGAGATGCCCCCGAGCACGCCGCCGGCGTGATTGGAAAGAAACCCATCCGGCGTGATCTCGTCGCGGAACTCGGTACCGCGGGCGGCGATACAATCGAAACCGCTACCGATCTCCACGCCCTTGACCGCGTTGATGCCCATCAGGGCATGCGCGATGTCGGCATCCAGGCGGTCGAACACCGGCTCGCCCCAGCCCGGCGGGCAGCCTTCGGCCCGCACGGTGACCTTGGCGCCGACCGAGTCACCGGATCGACGCAGGTCGTCCATGAAGGTCTCGAGCTCGGCCACCTGGTCGGCGCAGGGCCAAAAGAACGGGTTCTCGCCAACCGTCTGCCAGTTAAAGCAGTCGTCATTGAGGACGATGGGACCGAGTTGGGAGAGGTGCCCGCGTACGCTCACGCCGTGCATCTGTGCCAGCCACTTCTTGGCGATCGCACCGGCAGCCACCCGCATGGCCGTCTCGCGGGCCGACGAGCGCCCGCCGCCCCGGTAGTCGCGGTGACCGTACTTCTGCCGGTAGCTGTAATCGGCGTGTCCCGGGCGGAACTGCTCGGCGATCTTGGAGTAGTCCTTGGAGCGCTGGTCGATGTTCTCGATCAACAGCCCGATGGGCGTGCCGGTGGTCTCGCCCTCGAAGACCCCCGAGAGGATGCGCACCTGGTCGGGTTCACGCCGCTGGGTGGTGTGCCGGGAGGTGCCCGGCCGGCGTCGATCGAGATCGGCCTGCAGGTCCTCCTCGGAGAGTTTCAGGCCCGGCGGGCAGCCATCGACGATCGCGCCGAGCGCCGCTCCGTGGGATTCGCCGAAGGTCGTGACCCGAAACAGGGTGCCGAAGGTGTTGCCTGCCATACGTGTTATCCCAAAAACTGGCCGTTCCAAAACTGGCGCTCGCCGTGGCCACGACGAGCAATTGCCTCCCGCGCGGGCGACCCCGCGGGGCATGCTAAAATGCGCGGCCCAACGCCGACGGCAGCCGCCGTCACGGCGACCTCGAGCCGGCGGACACGCCTGAGCCAAAGACTGCAGAGTATACCTGCCCGATCCGGACACTTCCCAAGACTAGCCGTCCATGCCCATCGAGCTCATCTCCTCCATCGACCGGCAGGCCCGCACCCGCCCGGATGCCCGCGCGCTGGGCGATCGGCACCAATGGCTGGGCTACGCCGAGCTGACCGGTCGGCTCCACGCCGCACGAGGCGCGCTGCGCGCGCTCGATCTTGCGACGGGCGACCGCGTGGTGGTCTGGGCGGGTAAATCGGTCGACACCGTCGTCTGGCTGCTGGCCCTGCTCGCCGAGGACATCGTGCCGGCCCCGGCGCACCCGGGGCTCAAGCCCGAGCAGGTGGGTCACCAACTCGCCCGCTGCGAGGCCCGCGGCCTGCTCGCCGATCGCGCCCGGCTGAGGCAATACGGCCAATCCGCATTCGACGCCGACTGGGGCTGGTGGGCAACCGGGGTTGATGCCCCGCAGGACTTGCCCACCCCCGACGCTGACAACGCAGTCGACCTGACGGCCCGCGAGAATGGGACAGCCCCCGACCGCCTGGCCATGCTGTTCTTCACCTCCGGCAGCACCGGCCTGCCCAAGGGCGTGATGGTCAGCGAGGGCAATCTCGATACCGGCACCCGCCTGGTGGCCGACTACCTCGACCTGCGGCAAAGCGACGTGGTCGCCGCCGTGCTGCCGCTGGCCTTCGACTACGGCTTCTCGCAAATCACGACCGGGCTGGCCCGCGGGGCGGCGGTCTACCTCGACGACTACCTGCTGCCCGCCGACCTCAAGCGCCCGCTATTGCGCGAGCATGCGACGGTCTTCGCCGGCACGCCCGGCCTGCTGGTACCGCTGTCCCGACAATCCTGGCTCCATGAGGCCCCGGGCCTGCGCGTACTGACCAATTCCGGCGGCGCCCTGCCGGTGGCGGCCGTTCGCCGACTGCGCGAGGCGCGCCCGGCCACAAAACTATTCCTGATGTACGGTCTAACCGAGGCCTTCCGCGCCACGTACCTGCCGCCCGAGGAGGTCGACGCCCACCCGGACGCCATCGGCTACCCGCTGCCCGAGACGACGATCGGCGTGGTCGATCCGGACGGCCGGCTACTCGGGCCGGGCGAAAGCGGGGAGTTGGTGCAGGGCGGGCCGCTGGTCACGCAGGGCTACATCAACGACCCGGATGCCACCACACAACGCTTCCGTCCCCCGCCGCCCGGTTGGCCGGATGAGACGGCCGAGCGCGTGGTCTTCAGCGGCGACCGGGGGCGCCTGGACGAAGCGGGACGCCTGCATTTCGAGGGCCGACTCGACCAGCAGATCAAGGTGGCCGGCTTTCGCATCAGCCCCGAGGAGATCGAGTCGGTGGCCACCGCCGCCCCCGGTATCGAGGAGGCGGTCGCCGTGGGTGAGCCCGATGCGGAAAGCGGCAACCAGCGATTGGTCCTGCACGTCGCGCCACGGCACGCGGATATCGAGGCACTTCGCCACCATCTGCGCGCCCACCTGGCCCCTTATCAGCAACCGGCGGCGATCAAGACCCATGCCGCCCTGCCCCGCTCGGCCAACGGCAAATTCGACCGCCGGGCCCTGACCGTGACGGAGGAGACCTGAACATGGCCAGACACGACCCGAAACTCGATCCGGCCACCGGCGAGGCAACCCTCGAGCGCACCCTCGGCGCCCTGGCCAATTGCTGGGGGCGGGAGAACGGCCACCTGTCGATCGACGGCCAACCGCTTTCGGCCCGGCTCCCCCAGACCCCGGCCTATCTTTACAGCCGGCGCTGTCTCGACGCGGCGGTCGCCTCACTGCGTTCGGCGCTGCCCGGCTCCATCGGGATCCACTACGCCATCAAGGCCAACCCGTTCCCGCCGCTGGTGCGGCACCTCGCCGCGCTGGTTGATGGCTTCGACTGCGCCTCGCTGGACGAGATGCGGCTGGCCCGCGAGGTGGCCGGCCCCGAGCAGAAACTCTCGATCGCCGGGCCGGCCAAGTCGCGTGCCGAGCACCGCTACGCGATCGAGGCCGGCATCACCATCAACGCCGAGTCAGTCGGCGAGCTGGAGCGGATCATGGTTGCGGCCCGATCCACGGGGCGGCGTGCCCGGGTCGCCTTGCGGGTCAACCCGCCGTTCGCGCTCAAGGGCTCGGGTATGCACATGGGCGGTGGCGCGCGGCCCTTCGGCATCGACAGCGAAGTGATCCCCTCCTTGCTCGAACAGCGCGAGACGCTCGCCGAGGGCGGCATCGACCTGGTCGGGCTGCACCTGTTCGCCGGTTCGCAGAGCCTGGATGCCGAGGCCATCGCCGCCACACTGGGTGCCTGGACCGACCTGCTGCGCGAGTGGCAGCAGACCACCGGATTCACCCCGGCGGAGCTGATCATCGGGCCGGGGCTGGGCGTGGCCTATCACCCCGGCGATCGACCGCTGGATCTCGCGATCCTCGCACCGGCGTTTGCCCGCCTGGACGAGGAACTGGCCGCGCTGGGCGAGAGCGGCGGCCGGCGCATCGACACGCGCCTGGAACTGGGGCGTTTTTTGGTCGCCGGTGCCGGCATCTACCTGACACGGGTGGTCGATCGCAAGATCTCCCGCGGCACCACGTATCTCGTCTGCGACGGGGGCATGCACCACCACCTGGCCCTCTCCGGCAACCTCGGTGCCGTGTTGCGACGGAACTGGCCGTTGGTCGCGGTCGACCGTCTCGACGACCCGATGAGCGAAACGGTCGACATCGCCGGGCCGCTGTGCACGCCGCTGGACGTACTGGGCAAGAACCAACCCCTGCCGCCACTGGCCCCCGGCGACTGGCTGGGCGTGCTGCAGTCGGGCGCCTACGGCGCGTCTGCCTCGCCGAGCGGTTTTCTCTCCCGCGAGCCGGCGACCGAATACTTGATCTGACCACCGGGGTGACCAACACTCCCCCGCATGGAACCTCGACGCGGGTCACCATGCCGCACCCGCCTCCCGCGCCATATCAGCCATCGCGCCGAGGCTCCCCAATCAACACCCTGCCGATTCCCAAGCCCATGCCGCATACGCCTTCCACTCCGGTGACGGACACGTTATCGACTCGGCCCGACGCCGGTCAGCACTTTCGCCGGTTTCTGCTGGTCAATGCCGCGCTGTTGCTGATCTCGTTGCTCGCCAACCTGATCCTGGAACGGCCCGTGTTCTCGCTGGTGCATGCCCTGATGCTCGCGGCGGTGGGAGTCAGTTGGGGCGTGGCGGCGCGCTGGGGCTGGCGGGTGGCCAAGCGCTGGTATCTGGCGGCGTTGATGCCCTACCTGATCAGTTTTGCCTTCATCGGGCAGATCGAGAGCTTCGACATCCTCTGGATGCTGCTCTTCCCGCCCATCGCGGCCTTCCTGGTCGAGCGCCCACGTAGCCTGATCCTGTGGGACGCGACCTTCCTCGCCCTGGTGGCGGGCGTCTACACCCTCCACTGGACGCGCCTCTATCCGCTGCTGTACACGGACATCGCGCTGGGCGCGCAGCTGACCGCCCTGTTCTTCCTCGCGGTGATCAGCTGGTTCATACAGGGCTACAAGGCGCAATTGGCCGACATGCAGCGCGCCTTCCGTCAGCAACTGGAGCGTCAGGTCGACGACGGCCTCCAACAGATCCGCGGCCTCAACCGGGAACTGGAATCGACCCAGACCGATCTGGTGCGTCTGCTGGGCGAGCTCTGCGAGGCCCGTTCCGAGGAAACCGGCAACCACGTCGCCCGTGTCGCTGCCTATGCCCGGCACCTGGCGACACTCGCGAACCTGCCCGAACATCACGTCATCCTGATCCACCAAGCCGCCCCACTGCACGACGTGGGCAAGATCGCCGTCCCGGACCGGATTCTCAACAAGCCCGGCCGCCTGACGGACGAGGAATTCCGCGAGATGCAGGCGCACACCCACCGCGGTCACGACATCCTCAAGGCCTCTGGCCGCTCACTGCTGCAGGCGGCGGCCACCATCGCCCACGAGCATCACGAGCGCTGGGATGGCAAAGGCTATCCACGCGGGCTGTCGGGCACCGGTATCTCGATCGAGGGCCGCCTGGTGGCGATTGCCGACGTCTTCGATGCCCTGTCGTTCAAGCGGGTCTACAAGCCGGCCTGGGAAGATGAGCGCATCCGGCACCTGTTCGCCACCGAGCGTGGCCGGCAGTTCGATCCCGACCTGACCGACCTGTTTCTCGATCATTACGCGGATTTCGTTACCCTGCGTGACCGCTCCGGCTGACGTCGCGGCCGGTCAATCTGTCAGGGCAACAGGCGGCGCACTGGGGCAAAGGAGCGTCGATGGATCGGGCTGGGGCCGAGTTCGGCCAGGGCGGCCAGGTGCACGGCCGTGGGATAGCCCTTGTGACGGGCCAGGCCGTAACCGGGATGCTCGGCATCGAGGGCGACGATTTGCCGATCGCGGGACACCTTGGCCAAGATCGAGGCCGCGGCGATGGCCGGGTCGGAGGCATCCCCACCAATCAACGCCCGGCCCAGCACCGGCAGCTCCGGGCAGCGGTTGCCATCGATGTGCGCCCGGTCGAAGACATGACCGTCATTGAGCAGGGCCAGCACGGCCCGGCGCATGGCAAGCATGGAGGCGTGCAGGATATTGAGCTCGTCGATCTCGGCCACGCTCGCCTCGGCGATCGCCCAGCCGGCTGCCCGTTCACGGATCTCGTCGAAAAGCGCCTCACGCCTGCGCTCGGTCAGCTTCTTGGAGTCATCCAGCAGGCGAATCGGGCGGGCGGGGTCGAGGATTACGGCGGCAGCGACCACCGGGCCGGCCAGCGGCCCGCGCCCCGCCTCGTCCACGCCGCAATAGCAGCCCGCATGGTCCAGATCGTCAAACAAGTCGGCTTGCGGCATACTCGCGCCCATTCGTTGTTACCACCTTTGTTTCCGGGGGCTGCTTGGATTCCCAGACCCATCGCCATTCTCACCCGCGCCTCCTGATCGCCGCCGGCGAGGCCTCCGGCGACATGTACGCCGCCGAGCTGATGCCGCGCCTGGCCGAGCGCCTGCCCGGCCTGAGCGCCTTCGGGCTGGGCGGGGCGCAGTCGCGGGCCGCGGGCATCGAGACGATCGTCGACATGGACCAGGTGTCCGTGATGGGCCTGGTCGAGGTATTACGTCACTACGGTCAGCTACGTGCAGCAATGAACACCCTGGTCGAGGCGCTCGATCGCGATCGGCCGGATCTCGTCATCGTGATCGATTTCCAGGAGTTCAACCAGCGCCTGGCGAAGGCCGCCAAGGCGCGCGGCATCCCGGTGCTGTTTGTCGTCGCGCCGCAGGTCTGGGCCTGGCGAGCGGGACGAGCCAGGCACTTTGATCGCTACGCCGATCACCTGGCGGTGCTGTTCGATTTCGAGGTGCCGTTGTTCGCCGCACACGGCCTGCCCACCACCCACATCGGCCACCCGCTGATCGAGCTGATCGACCGCGAGGCACCCGACCGGGCCGAGGCCCGCCAAACCCTGTCCTTGTCCGCCGAGGACACCGTCATCGGCCTGCTCCCGGGCAGCCGTCGCGGCGAGATCGAACGCCTGTTGCCGGGCTTTATCGCCACGGCCGAGCGCCTGCTCGAGGCGGATCCCACCCGCCGGTTCATCCTACCGCGGGCCGACTCTATCGATGCCGACTGGCTGGGCGAGCGCATCGCGGAATGCGCGCCCTCGGCGCGACTCCACGAACGCTTGACCATCACGACAAGCGGCGCACGTCGCGTGATGGCCGCCAGCGACGCCCTGCTGATCGCCAGCGGCACCGCCTCGTTGGAGGCGGCGCTGATCGGCACGCCCATGGTGATCGCCTATCGCAGCAATCGCCTGACCTATGCCTTGGCACGCCACCTGGTGCGCATCGAGCACATCGGCCTGCCCAATATCATCCTCGGTCGCGAGGCCGTCCCCGAGCGACTGCAGGATGCGGCGACGCCCGAGCAGCTGGCCGAAGACATCGAGCAATTGCTCTCGCCCGACGGGTCAGCGTCTCAGCGCACGGCCCTGAGGGAAATTCGCGGTCGACTGGGTCAGCGGGGGGCATTCGACCGTCTGGCCGACCTCGCCACCGGCATGATTACCGACAACGCCTGACTCAGGACTCGCCGGTCAGTCTTTTCGGATCGAGCAGCTCGGCGAGCGTAGCCTCGTCGAGGTCGGTCATCTCACGCGCCACATCAATCACCGCCCGCCCCTCGGCATAGGCCCGCTTGGCGATCGCCGCACCGGCCTCGTAGCCGATCACCGGATTCAAGGCCGTCACCAGGATCGGGTTGGCCGCGAGATCACGCTCAATGCGTTCATGGTTGACGGTGAAACCGGCAATCGCCTTGTCGGCCAGCAGACGCGAGGCGTTGCTGCCCAGCGTGATCATCTCGTCGAGGTTGGCCGCCACCACCGGGAACATCACGTTGAGCTCGAAGTTGCCCGACTGCGCGGCCATGGCCACCGCGTGATCGAGCCCCTGGATCTGCACGGCGACCATCGCGACCGATTCGGGCACCACCGGGTTGACCTTGCCGGGCATGATCGAGCTGCCCGGCTGCAGCGCCGGCAGGCTGATCTCGCCCAGGCCGGCCAGCGGACCGCTGTTCATCCAGCGCAGGTCGTTGGCGAGCTTGTGCAGGAAGGCCGCCAGCCCGCGCAGGGCCGAACTCAACGCCAGCGAGTCGTCCTGCACGCTCATACCGACGGCCGGGTGGGCCAGGCGTGCGAAGGGTCGATCCCGATCGAGATCACGGTTGAGCGCATCGATGGCGGCGTCGGCAAAGCCTTTCGGCGCATTCAGGCCGGTCCCCACGGCCGTGCCGCCCAACGGCAGGGCGAGATTGCGATCACGCGCCTGTTCGAGGGCGACTCGCCAGCCGCGCAGTTGCTCGACGAAACCCTCGAGCACCTGGTCGAAGCGAATCGGGGTCGCATCCATCAGGTGCGTCCGCCCGGTCTTGACCACGCCCGCCAGTTCGCGCGCCCGGCCGAGCAACACGGTCTCCAGGTGCGCCAGCGCCGGCAGCAGGTCGCGCTCGACCCGCCGCACCGACATCACGCGGATCGCGCTGGGCACCACGTCGTTGGAGCTCTGGCTCATGTTGACGTGGTCGTTGGGGTGCACGCACGCCTCAGCACCGGCGAGGTGGGCGATCACCTCATTGACGTTCATGTTGCTCGAGGTGCCCGAGCCCGTCTGATAGACGTCGACCGGAAAGGCATCACGGAACTCGCCCTCGGCCAGGCCGGCGGTCAACCGGTCCGCCACGCCCACGATGGCCTCGGCGCGAACCGTGTCCAGCGTGCCGAGGGCTCGATTGCCCCGCGCACAGGCCGCCTTCAACCGGCAGAGGGCATCGATGAAGGCCACCGGCATGGGCCGGCCGCTGACGGGGAAATTGTCTACCGCCCGCTGGGTCTGCGGACCGTAGAGGGCATCGGCCGGCAGGCGCACCTCGCCCAGGCTGTCGTGCTCGATGCGTTCGGCAGAGTTAGTGGCAGTCATGGCGTCGATGGGGCGGGATCAAGGGGTGGACAAAGGGGTAGAGCAAGGTGGCGCGGATCGCCTGAGACGCCCACGCTACCGGGTTCGGGGGTCAGCGGGTAATGCCACGCTCGCTTTCGCGAATGAAGGCAAGCATCTCGGTCAGCGCCGGCTCGGTCTCGGCGGCCTGCTCGAACTCGGTCCACACCAGGTCATCGCCCTGGCGCTTGACCAGCTGGCGGAAGCAGCGGTTGAGCAGCGTGATGGTTTCGGCCGAGAACCCACGGCGCTTGAGCCCTTCCTTGTTCAGGCCGATCGCACGCGCCCGCGCGCCGTCGGCCATCACGAACGGCACCACGTCCTTGGACACCTTGGAAAAGCCACCGATGAAGGCGTGCGCGCCAATGTGACAGAACTGGTGAGCAACGGCGAACCCGCCGAAGATGGCATGCTCGCCCACCTCGACGTGGCCGGCGAGCGAGGCGGCGTTCGCGAGAATGACGTGGTCACCCACCAGGCAATCGTGGGCCACATGCGCGTAGGCCATCACCAGGATGTCCGAGCCCAGCCGAGTCAGTCCGCCGCCACCGGCGGTACCCCGGTGGATGGTGGAAAACTCGCGAATGCGGTTGCGATCACCGATCTCGAGAAAGGTGCGCTCGCCGGCGAACTTGAGGTCCTGGGGCACCTCGCCCACGACGGCATGGCTGAAGATATGATTGTCCGTACCGATTCGGCACGGCCCCTTGATCACCGTGTGCGACTCGATGACCGTGTTGGCACCAATCTCGACCTCGCCTTCGATGATCGTAAAGGGGCCGACCTGCACACTCTCGTGCAAACGGGCCTCGTCACTGATGATCGCGCTCGGATGAATCATTCGATCACTTCCTTGGCCACACACTTGACCGTGGCACACGACGCCAGCTCGTCGCCGACGTGTGCCGTGCAATTGAAGATCCCCATGCCGCGGGCCATGCGCTTGATCTCCACCCGGATGGTGAGCTGATCGCCCGGCTCGACCATGCGACGGAACGTCACGTCATCCAGCCCAACCAGCATGTAGAGCGCATTATCCTTCGGCTTGCCACCGTTGGAACTGAAGGCAAGCACCCCAGTCGCCTGCGCCATTGCCTCGGTGATCAGCACGCCCGGCATGATCGGCCGGACCGGGAAATGCCCCTGGAAAAACGGCTCGTTGAAGGTCACGTTCTTGATGGCGACCAGGTACTCATCGGCCTTCCAGTCGACCACCCGGTCGATCAGCAGAAACGGGTATCGGTGCGGCAGGAGATTCATGATCTCCGGCACCATCATGGTGTTGTCTTCGCTCACGAATCATCCTCGGGCGTCGGCGTGTCACCGAGCCGCTTTTCCAGTTGTTTGACCCGGCGTGCGAGCCGGTCGAGTTGTTTGAAGCGCGCGGCGTTTCGATGCCAGCGCTCGTTCGTGTCCAGCGGCGTGCCAGCCGAGTAGACCCCCGGCCGGTGGATCGAACGGGTGACCATCGACATGCCAGTAATGTGCACGTTGTCGGTCAGGCTAAGATGGCCAGCGAGCCCGACGCCTCCACCCAGGGTGCAGTAACGGCCGACCTCGCTCGATCCCGCCAGGCCGGCACAGCCAGCGATCGCCGAATGCTCGCCGATGCGCACGTTGTGCGCGATCTGAATCAGGTTGTCGAGCTTGACGCCATCGGCGATCACCGTGTCATCCAGCGCCCCGCGATCGATGGTGGTGTTCGCGCCAATATCGACGTCATTCCCGATCACGACACGCCCCACCTGGGGCACCCGGCGCCAGACGCCGTTATCCTGCGCCAAGCCAAAGCCATCCGATCCGATCACCACCCCGGGCTGGATCACGCAACGCGCGCCGATCAGGCTATCGTCGAGCACGGTCACTCGTGCCAGCAGCCGCGTTGCCTCACCAATCTCGACGTTCGGACCGATCACGCAGCCTGGCCCGATCACGGCCTTGGGCCCGATCCGTGCGCCGGCGCCGATGGTGGCCTGGGCCTCGATGCAGGCACTCGGATCGATGGTCGCGCGTTCGTCGACTACCGCCGAGGCATGCACCCCCGCGGGCCTGGCCGGCAACGCGTAGAGATGCTCGAGGACTCGGGCGAAGGCCAGCCGCGGCTGGTCGACGACCAGGAAACAGGCGGAGTCGGGCAAGCGCTGACGCCCCGCCTCGTTGGTCAACACCAGGCCGGCCCGAGTCGCGCCGGCCTGTTCCGCGCTGCGCTTGTCGCCGTCGTAGTAGCTGATATCCGTGGCGGTCGCACAGGCCAACGAAGCCGCCCCCGTGATGCGGGAGGCGGCCTCGTCGGGGGTCACATCGGCGGCCCCATCCATGGGCTGGGCACCAAGCCACTCGGCGATTTCGCCGACGGTCGCGCTCGTGCGGGCCGAAATACTCACCGTGCGTCAGGCCCCGGCCGGATCAGCGGCCCAACTGCTCGAGACGGTCGAGGACATCCTTCGTCAGCTCAACCCGATCGGCCGAGTAGACCACGCCCTCGGAAAGCACCAGGTCATAGCCCTGCTCTCGAGCCACCTCACGGATGGCGTCGAGGACCATGCGCTGCAACTTGCCGAGTTCCTCGTTCTTGCGCAGATTGAGATCGTCACGGAAGTTGCTTTGCTGACGCTGCAGATCACGAAGCTTACGGTTGAGCTCGCGTTCGAGATTGCCCCGATCGCCCTCGTTCATGGTCACGCCGTCACGATTGAGACGGCTTTCCATCTCCTGGACTTCCTGGCGCAGCAAACGCAGTTCCTCCTCGCGGGCGGAAAACTCCTGCTCGAGCTTCTGCTTGGCCTGCTCGGCCTGGGGCGCCTGCTCAAGCAGCACCGAGGAATTGACGAAGCCGATCTTGATGTCGGCCGCATGCACGGTCAGCGGCGCAATCAGCGCGATTGTGAGTAAGGCGAATCGTTGAAGCAAGCGAATCACGCGGTCATCTCCTGAAACGTCA
>JAGXGL010000044.1 GCA_024636755.1 Guyparkeria sp.
CGGGCGACGATGGGACGGACGATGAAGAATACGATCCCGGCGAGCACTAGGCCGATCAGCACGGCGCCCAGGAACGGGATCTCGATGATCTTTTTCAGGCCCTTGACCACGAGATACGTGCCGAAGGCCCAGGCCATCAGCGCGAGGAACCAGGGGACGCGTTTTTTCGCCGCATCGATCAGGTCGTCCTGATAGGTGATGCTCCGCTTGATCAGGTACAACAGAACGGCGGCGAGCAGCCCGCCGAGCAGGGGCGAGATCACCCAGCTGGCCGCGATTTGTCCGACCGTGCCCCAGTTGGCGATGCCCCAGCCGGCCGCGGCGATACCGCCGCCCATCACCCCGCCGACGATCGAGTGGGTGGTCGAGACGGGTGCGCCCATCGCGGTGGCGAGGTTGAGCCAGATCGCCGCGGCGAGCAGGGCGGCCATCATCAGCCAGACGAAGGTCATCGGGTCATCGATGGCGGCCGGGTCGATGATGCCGCCCTTGATGGTGCTGACCACGTCACCACCGGCGATGATCGCGCCGGCCGCCTCGAAGATCGCGGCGATGGCGATGGCCCCGCCCAGGGTCAGGGCCTTCGAGCCGACGGCCGGGCCGACATTGTTGGCGACGTCGTTCGCGCCGATGTTCATGGCCATGTAGGCGCCGATCACCGCGGCGGCCACCATAACGAGACTGACGTGCCCCTGGGTGAGCCAGGTGAACAGCGCTACGCCGATGACGAACAGCAGGGCCACACCAAAGCGGAACAGCTCCCGGCCGGCGGGTTGGGCAACCTTTTCGGACGCGTCCATCTCGTTGAGATCCATGTCGAATACGCCTGTCACAATGTCATGAAAAACGGAACGTTATCGGACCCGCGCCGCTTCGTCCATTTCCCAAGCCCGGGAGTCGGTCTTGAGCGCGCGTGTTCGACCGTGCGCGGTTTCCTTCCGAGGCCGAATCTGGCCCAATACGCGCCATGTCAAAAACCCCCCGCGAAATCCTGAACAGCGTCTTCGGTTACGAGGACTTCCGCCCGCCGCAGGGCGAGGTGATCGAGACGGTCACCTCGGGCCGCGATGCCCTGGTCCTGATGCCCACCGGCGGCGGCAAGTCGCTGTGCTACCAGGTGCCGGCGCTGTCGAGCCCCGGCACGGCCATCGTGGTCTCGCCGCTGATCGCCCTGATGCAGGACCAGGTTGCCGCGCTGCGCCAGCTGGGCGTGGCCGCGGCCTTTCTCAACTCCAGCCTCTCGGCCGAGCAATCCCGCGAGGTGATCCGCCAATTGCACGCCGGGGAACTCGATCTGCTCTACCTGGCGCCGGAGCGGCTGATGACCCCGGCGGCGCTCGAGCGATTGTCGGGCCTGCCGGTCAACCTGATCGCTATCGACGAGGCGCACTGCGTCTCGCAGTGGGGCCACGACTTCCGCCCGGAGTACATCCGTCTGGGCGAACTGGCCGACCACTTCCCGAACGTCCCCCGCATTGCCCTGACCGCCACGGCCGACGAGGCGACCCGTGAGGAGATCATCAACCGCCTGCGGTTGGATAACGCGCGGCGCTTCGTCTCAGGTTTCGACCGGCCCAATATCCGTTATCGCATCAGCCAGGGCAGTGGCGGTAGCCGCGACCGGCTGCTGCGTTTCATCCGCGAGGAGCACGCGGGCGAGGCGGGCATCGTCTACTGCCTGTCACGCAAGAAGGTCGAGCAGACCGCCGAATGGCTCAGCAGCCAGGGCCTGGTCGCCTTGCCCTACCACGCCGGCTTGTCGGCCGATCACCGGCGCACCGTTCAAGAGCGCTTTCTCGCCGAGGAGGGCGTCATCGTGGTCGCGACCATCGCCTTCGGCATGGGCATCGACAAGCCCGATGTGCGTTTCGTCGCGCACCTGAACCTGCCCAAGAGCATCGAGGCCTACTACCAGGAGACCGGCCGGGCCGGGCGTGACGGCCTGCCGGCCGATGCCTGGATGGACTACGGCCTGCAGGACGTGCTCACCCTGCGCCAGATGATGGCCGGTTCCGAGGCGGACGAACGCATCAAGCGCATCGAGCAGGCCAAGCTCGACGCCATGCTCGGGTTGACCGAGGAGACCCGCTGCCGTCGCCAGTCGTTGCTGGGCTATTTCGGCGAGACGCTGGCCGAACCCTGCGGCAACTGCGACAACTGTCTCGAGCCACCGGAGACCTGGGATGCCACCGAGGCCGCGCAGAAGGCGCTGTCCTGCATTCATCGCACCGGGCAGCGCTTCGGCGTGAACTACCTGGTTGCGGTGTTGCGCGGCGAGGCGGACGACCGGATGCGCCGCTTCGGCCACGACCAGATATCCACCTTCGGTATCGGCACGGAATTGTCCGCCACCGCCTGGCGGGGCCTGTTCCGCCAGTTGATCGCGCGCGGGCTGATCGCCGTCGATGCCGAAGGCCACGGTGGACTGCACCTCGACCCCAGCGCCCGCACCGTGCTGCGCGGCGAGGAGCGCCTGCATCTGCGTCCCGAGAAAAAGCGCCAAGCGGGTCGGCGCGGGGCAAAGCCGGGCAGCACCCCGGTGCCCGCGGAAGACGAGCCACTCTGGGATTCGCTGCGCGCCCATCGCAAGCGGCTGGCCGAAGAGCAGGGCATTCCGCCGTACATGGTGTTCAGCGATGCCACCCTCAAGCACATGCTCGAGATACGACCGACTGGCCTCGAGGAAATGGCGGCGGTCTCCGGGGTGGGCGAGCACAAGCTGGAGAAATACGGCGAGGGGTTCCTGCGCATCCTGCAGGCGCATGCCGGCTGACCAGCCGACTTGCCGTCGTTGGTGCCGGGGGCGACGACTCTGACTCGATGATTCGAGTCGGTATGCGGGTTGGTACAGATCGACTTGATGAGTGACTGGATATCCTAAGCTGTATTTATATACAGTATCGGCATGAATGCCCATGCCGAGTTGTCCGCCCGTTCCAATTTCAGCTTCCTGACCGCCACGCCCGACCCCGAGCGGCTGGTCGAGGTGGCGGCCGCGCGCGGTTACGCGGCCATCGCCATCTGCGACGAATGTTCGCTGGCCGGGGTGGTGCGGGCCCAGCAGGGGTGGCGGGCCTTGCCGGAGGACGGGCGTCCGCAACTGATCCTCGGTACGCGGCTGCACCTTGAGGAGGGTGACCAGCTGGTGCTGCTGGCCGCGAGTCGGGCCGGCTATGCGGCGATCAGCCAGATCGTCACCCGCGGGCGCCGGGCGGCGACCAAGGGCGAGTACCGGCTTGGCCGGGCGGACGTGCTCGATGGGCTGGATGGGCTGGATGTGGGGGTACGGGTGATCTGGCAGGTGCCGGCCGGTGGCATGGTCTCGCCGGACTGGCTTCTGGCCGGCAACATCCGCCCCTGGCTGGGCGTGGTGGCGTGGCTCGACGGACTGGACGGACGTCGATCCGGCCATGCCCGGGCGCTGGCAGAAGCCCGCGATCTGCCCGTCACCGCCCTGGGCGATACGCTGATGGCCGATCGGCAAGAAAAGCCGCTGCTGGACGTGGTCACGGCCCTGCGTCATCGCGTGACCGTGATGGAGGCGGCCGATCGACTGCCGTCGAATGCCGAGCGCCATCTGCGTCCGGTCGAGCTGCTCGCCGATCGGTTTCCGGCCGAGTGGCGGGCCGAGGCCATCGCGGTCGCCGAGTCGTGCCACTTCTCGCTCGACGAACTGTCCTACGAGTACCCGCTGGACGACATCCCGCCGGGTGTGACCGGGCGCGAGCAGTTGCGTCGGTTGACCTTGGAGGGGGCGGCTGGGCGTTGGCCCGAGGGCATCCCCGAGCGTGTGTCCGCACAGATCGAGCGCGAGCTCTCGATCATCCACGAGATGGCCTTCGAGCCCTACTTTCTTACCGTGCACGACATCGTGCGTTTCGCCCGCTCGCGGGGGATTCTCTGCCAGGGGCGCGGCTCGGCGGCGAATTCGGCGGTGTGCTTTGCGCTCGGCATCACGGCGGTCAATCCGGCCGAATCCTCGATGCTGTTTGAGCGCTTCATTTCCAAGGAGCGCGCCGAGCCGCCGGACATCGACGTCGACTTCGAGCACCACCGCCGCGAGGAGGTGATGCAGTACATCTACCGCCGCTACGGGCGCGAGCGGGCCGCGCTGGCGGCCACGGTGATCCGCTACCGACGCAAGTCCGCGCTGCGCGACGCCGCTCGGGCGCTGGGCGTGGGCGAGGACGTCACCGAGCGTGTCAATGAGCAGCTCGCCTGGTGGGATCGCGAGGTGGATGCCGACAAGCTGGCTGCGGCCGGCGTCGACGGCAACCTGCGCCAGATTCACTGGTGGCTGGCGATCGCCCGGCAGCTTACCGGCATGCCGCGGCATCTCTCCCAGCACGTCGGCGGGTTCGTCATCGCCCGCGGCCAATTGGCCGACCTGGTGCCGGTGGAGAACGCCTCGATGGCCGACCGGACCGTGATCCAGTGGGACAAGGACGACCTGGACGCCGTCGGTCTGATGAAGATCGACGTACTGGCGCTGGGCATGCTCTCGGCGGTGCGCCGGGCGATGGAACTGGTCAATTTCCATCGTCCAGGCGATCAGGAACTGGCACTGTGGTCGATCCCGCGCGAGGATCCGGCCACCTTCGAGATGATCAGCCGGGCGGATACCGTCGGCGTGTTCCAGATCGAGTCGCGCGCGCAGATGAGCATGCTGCCGCGGCTCAAGCCGCGCTCGTTCTACGACCTGGTGATCGAGATTGCCATCGTCCGCCCCGGTCCGATCCAGGGCGAGATGGTCCACCCCTATCTCAAGCGCCGGCAGGGGCTCGAGCGCGAGGAATATCCCAACGAGGACATCCGGCGGGTGCTGGGTCGCACGCTGGGCGTGCCGATCTTCCAGGAGCAGGTGATCGAGCTGGCCATGGTGGCCGCCGGGTTTTCCGCCGGCGAGGCCGACCAACTCCGGCGCGCATTGGGCGCCTGGCGCAAGCGCGGCACGCTGGAGGACTTTCGCCGACGCCTGTTCGACGGCATGACCGAGCGCGGCTTTGCTGCCGAATTCGCCGATCGCGTCTACCGGCAGATTCTCGGCTTCGGCGAGTACGGCTTTCCCGAATCGCACTCGGCCAGCTTCGCCGTGATCGCCTACGCCTCGGCCTGGCTCAAGTGCCACGAGCCGGTCGCCTTCTACTGCGCGCTGTTGAACAGCCAGCCGATGGGCTTCTACGGCCCATCGCAACTGGTGCAGGACGCCCGTCGTCACGGCGTGGTGGTGCGCCCGCCCTGCGTGATGGCCAGTGACGGCGAGAGCACGCTCGAACCACTGGAAGAAGCGGGGTATGCCGTCCAGACTCACGCCCTGCGCCTGGGGCTGGGGCGCATTCACGGCCTTTCCGCTGCCGGCATCGAGCGCTTGCTGGCCGCCCGGGATCAGGCGGCCTTTCGCGATGTGGCCGACTGCGTGCGTCGGACGCGCCTGGATGTCCGTGACCGCCGCGCGTTGGCCCATGCGGGTGCCTTCGCCGCGTTGGAGGGCAATCGATACGCGGCGCACTGGTCGGCGAGCGGCATCCCGGCGGACATGGACCTCGAGGCCGGCTTGCCGGCCGATCGAATGGTGGCCGAACCGTCCGTCGAATTGCCCGCGCCGAACCAGGCCGAAACCATCGTCGCCGACTACCAGCGACTGGGCCTGTCGTTGAACGGCCATCCGCTGGGCCTGTTGCGCGAGCGGCTGCGGCAGTTGCGGCTGCGACGCAGCGACGAGCTCAAGACTCGGCACGATGGTGCCCACACGCGCTACTGCGGTCTGGTGACCATGCGCCAGCGCCCTGGCACGGCCAAGGGCACGGTGTTTCTCACGCTCGAGGACGAGGTGGGCACGGTCAACGTGATCGTCTGGCCGGATCGCGTCGCCGCATACCAGCAGGTGGTGGTCAATGCGCGTCTGCTGGAGGTGCGCGGTCAATGGCAACACCGCGACGGCGTCGCCCATCTCGTCGCGCGCATGCTGGTCGATCACAGCGAGTGGCTGGGCGAGTTGCCCACCCATTCGCGGGATTTTCATTAGGTCAGCCGAGGGTCTGGCGGGCTGTCATCACCATGTCATGCAAACGGCAATGCGAAACGTTTGCATTCGCATATTGGGGCGCTATACTCGGCTCGTCACTTGAAAACGAAGGGCGGTCGAATCGGCCAAGCCCCAGGAATCGACCAGCGCAGCGCATCGATTCCAGCGATTCAGCGTGGTTCGGGGAACTCCTGAATCTCGTTCCGGTCATAGGCCGTGAGTCGCATTTAGATGCTTCTTCGTTTTCATCGACTCCTCCTGCGGTGAGTTTTGCGGGCAGGTCTGTTCCCACGGGGAGCGACCTGCCCATTTTTTTGTCTGTTGGAAAAACATCGTTGCCTCTGTCGCGTCCTGTTCGTGTCTTTCCACTCGGCCTCTCGTGGGGACGTTTGCGTTCGTCCAGAACGTCAGCCAAGGACGTTAGCCAGGACATGTTTGCTGCGGCATACGGAGGGGCGTGACCGGTGAGAGCGGGCTACACTTTGAAGTCGACGTCTACCGACTCGTCCACCAAAGGGGAGATAACAATGAAACGCATGTTGAAACGTATTGCCACGGCGGCGCTCTGCCTGCCGCTGGTCGGTGGGATCGGCCTGGTCCAGTCGGTTGCGCAGGCCGCCGACCGGGTCGAACTGGAGCACGACGACATGACCCTGGTCGGGTACATGGAGATGGCGCCGGGCAGTTCCGTCGAGGACGGCGTGGTACTAATGGTCCACGGCACGCTTGCCCACGGGCAGATGGATATCATGAGCAGCATGCAGGAACTGCTGCGTGATGCCGGCTACAACTCGCTGGCCATCAACTTGAGCCTCGGTCAGGACGCCCGCGAAGGCATGTATGACTGCGATTCCACCCATCGTCACAAGCACGAGGATGCGGTCGACGAGATCGCTGCCTGGGCCGAGTGGCTCAAGGGTGAGGGTGCCGAGCGGCTGGCCGTGATGGGGCACTCGCGCGGTGGTAACCAGGTGGCGCGCTATCTCGCCGATCAGGCCGATCCGATGGTCGAGAAGGCGGTCCTGCTGGCACCGCAGACCTGGTCCGAGGGCTACTACGCCAAGGACTACAAGTCGAACTACGACACCGAGCTCGCCCCGCTGCTGGAGAAGGCCGAGGCACTGGTCGACGAGGGCAAGGGCGACGAGTTGATGGAGATGGATTTCATCTACTGCCCGGATACCCGCGCCGCCGCCTCGAGCGTGGTCAGCTACTACCGCGAGGATCCGCGCATGGATACGCCCACGGTGCTGGGCGAGGTCTCTGTGCCGACGCTCGTGATCGTCGCCGGCGCGGACGAGACCGTTACCGATCTTGAAGAGAAGATGGCAGAGCGGGTCGAAGACGATCACATCGAGATGACGGTTGTCTCCGGTGCGGATCACATGTTCCGCGACCTGTTCCTGTATGACGCGGCCGATGCCGCCACCGATTTTATCGGCTGGCAGTAAGCCAATGAGTGACCCGGCCGAATCGGTCGGGAAGAGACAGAAAGGCGGGCCCGAGTGGGTGCGCCTTTTTTCGTTCGCTTGCCCGTGTTTCAGCGCTCGGCCAGTTCCATGATCGATTCGACGATGTCGCTCATGGTGACGATGCCGACCAGGTCATCGCTTCTGAGCACGATGACGCGACGGATCGATTGGGAGACCATCAGGCGGGCGGCGTACTTGATCTCCATGCCTTCGGGGACCGAGATCGCCGGCTTGCTCATCACGTCGTAGACGTTCGCCAGATCGATGTCGCCTTCCTCGGCGACGATGGTGCGCAGAATCGAGGTGTAGGTGAGGATGCCGTAGGCGTCATGCGGATGGGCCTTCTCGACCACCAGCGATTTCACGCGCTTCTGGCGCATCTCGCGCAGGGCCTCACGCAGGGTGGCCATGGGCGAGATGGTCGCAACCTCGCGGACCATCACGTCGCCGACCAGCCGGGGGCGGGTTTCAGAGGTCATCTTTCACGTTCTCCTGGAAACGTTCTACCTGCCGGTTCTCGATACCGGCGATATGCTCGAGCGGCAGGGTGAATACGACGCCGCGCGAGTGGTCGGTCAACTCGAGCTCCCGGGTCAGCGCCTTCATCACCTTGAGCGACAGCGAGCGCTCGAGCACGAACAGCAATACCGACTGGCTGCCCTCGTAGGTCAGCCCGAAAAAGGTCTTTTTTTCCTCGGCACCGATGCCGCGGCCATTGAGCAGGGTCACGCCGCCGGCGCCGGCGGTCTTGGCCACCTCGACGGCCTTTTCCTCCATATCCTCGGCGAGAATGGCGACCAGTACGGAAAATCTCATCGCGGTGCGTCCTCTTCAGTCGATGTGTCATTCGGTGGCCGGCCCGAGGGCCGGTTTGCCTGCCGTCGGTTGGCGAACTCGGCGATCGTGGCGTAGCCGAGCACGGTCACGATCGGGAAGATCGAGGCAAAGGCGATCAGGCCGAAGCCGTCCATCAGCGCATCACGTCCCTCGATTTGCGTGGCCAGGCCGATGCCCAGCGCCGTGACCAGCGGCACGGTCACCTCCGAGGTGGTTACCCCGCCCAGATCATAGGCCAGGGCGATGATGTAGCGCGGCGCCAGGAGCGTCAGCAGGATCACCAGCGCGTAGCCGCCGATCACGTAATAGTGGATCGAATCCCCGGCCAGTATGCGGTGCACGCCGATTGTGATACCGATCGCGACACCCACGGCAACCAGCAGGCGGATGATCGAGGCGCGGATCTGCCCCTGGGCGGCGTGCTCGGCCTGGTCACCGATGGCGATCAACGCCGGTTCGGCCATGGTGGTGGCAAAGCCGATCGCAAAGGCAAACAGGTACAGGAAGATCACGTTGTCTTGGGCGATCAGCTGGTCGGCCATGCGCTCGCCGATCGGGAACAGCCCCAGCTTGAGGCCGACGACAAAGGCGTACAGCCCCAGGATGACCAGCAGAAAGCCGATAATCACGCGCTTGAGATGCGGGATGCGCTGGCGGAGGATCGCCAGCTGGAAGAACAGCACGGCGGCGATGATCGGCAGCACGTCGCGCAGCGTGATCAGCAAGCCCGTGAGGATGCCCATCGGGTCGAGATGGGCCTGCTTGGCATCGGCTTGTGCGGCCAGATCCAGCGAGTCGGCACCCGGATCGACACCGACAATTTCGAATACGTAGATGCCGTAGGCCTGCACGGTGATCATCGGCACCATCACGGCAAGTGCCACCAGGCCAAAGCCGTCGGAAAGCACGTTGCGGCCACTGACCGAGGCGGCCAGCCCCATGCCTACTGCCGCGATCAAGGGCACGGTGACGATATTGGTGGTCACGCCACCCGAGTCATAGGCCAGACCGACGATCTCGGCCGGTGCGAACCAGGTGACGGTGACCACCGTGATGTAGCCGCCGATCATGAACCAGTGCAGTGGCAGGCCGAGCAGGGTGCGCAACACGCCCAAGGCCACCACCACCCCCACGGAGGTGGCGATAATCAGTCGCAGGGTCAGCGCATCGATATGCCCCTGGCTGATGGTCTGGGCCTGTTCGGCCACCGCGATCAGGGCCGGTTCGGCGATCACGGCGGCAAAACCGAAGGAAAAACCGAAGGCCAGCAGCAAGGGCAGCGACCCCCGCCGGGCAAAGGCGTTCGAGAGGCTCTTGCCGATAGGGAAGATGCCCATTTCCAGACCCTGCAGGAACAGGGCGACGCCGACGACCACCACGCCCAGGCCGATCAGGATGCCGGGCAGGCCTTCGGGCACGGACTCGAGCACGAACAGCTGGAACACGGCGACCACGAGCACGATCGGCAGCAGGTTGCGGCCGGCGTGCAGCAGGGTGTTCCAGAAGATCTTGAGGTCTTGCAAGGCGTTCCTGCTCCGGGATCGACGGTCAGTGCCGAGCTAGAGTGGCATCGCGGCGCTGGTTTAGACGAATGGCCTGATGGTACCTTCACAAGCAAGATAACTTAGTCGCAAGGAGCGCCCCATGGCCGAAACCTGTCCGATCCTGATTGCCAGTGACCTCTCGGAGGCCAGCGAGGTGGCGATTACCCGGGCGACGCAGCTGGCCGCCCATCGCTCCTGTTCCTTGACCGCGCTGCACGTCATCCAGGAGGAGCCGTTGTGGTGGGTGGCCAAGACCCGTGATCTCGACTCGGACGACCTGCGCGCCGAATTGCTGCGCGAGGCACTCGCCGGCCTGAAATCGCAAGTGCAGGAGGCGGCGGGGCGCCTGGGGATCGAGCCGCCCGCATCGGACGTGCAGGCGCGGCTGGGCAAGCCGGCCGCGGTGGCCACCGAGATGGCCACCTCCATTGCCGCGCGCCTGGTCGTGGTGGGGGCCCACGGGCGCCACGCGGTGCGCGACTGGTTCATCGGCACGACCGCCGAGAAGATGGTGCGCGCCAGCAACGTACCGGTGCTGGTTGCCCGGGTGGAACCGACCCACGCCTACCAAAAGGTGGCCGTGGCCATCGATTTCTCCGAATCGAGCCGGGCGGCGCTGCGCGCGGCGCTCGACTGGGCGCCGCAGGCGCAGTTCACCCTGGTGCATGCCTACGAGACCTGGTTCGAGAGCTACATCGAAGCGGCGACCTACGAGCGCCTGCGCCAGGAACAGGAAGAGGCCCTGCACGATCATCTGCGCGAGTTCGCCCGCGAGGTGGGTGTACGCGGCGATCACGAGCCGGACTATCGCGTTATCGCCGGCCATCCCGGCACCGCGGTGGTCGACGCGGCGATCAAGGCCCGCGCCGACTTGACCGTCTGTGGCACCCAGGGCGATACCGGGCTGCGCCACCTGCTGCTCGGCAGCGTGGCCCAACACATCCTGCGCGAGTCGAAGGGTGACGTGCTGACCGTGCGTGCCGGCGACGAGGGCGTCTGACGATCGGTAGGCAGGGCACTCGATACCGCCGGAGTATTCTTTACAACGGCCCGGTCGCGTGCTTGATTTGATCGACGCCCGCCGAACTGCCCAAGAGGACTTGCCCCATGCTCATCTACAGCCACCCGGTCTGCTGGAAGCACGAGAACGAAAACGACGTCATGCTGCCGCACCCGGAGCGCCCCGAGCGCCTGGACGCGGTGATGGCGGCGATCGAGCGGTTCCCGGCTGATCGTTATGAACGAGTCGAGGCGCCCTTGGGCGACAAGAGCGATTACGAGTTGGCCCACGACCCGCGTTACGTCGAGGCGATCTTCAGCCAGGCGCCCACCGATTCCGGAGTGCTGCGGGTGGATGGCGATACCTCGCTGAACGAGTACACCATCGATGCCAGCCGACGGGTGGTGGGTGCGGCGAAGGCGGCCATCGATGCGGTCCTGCCGGGGCCCGAGCGGCGTGCCTTTCTCGCGACCCGCCCGCCGGGCCATCACGCCGGCCCCTGCCAACCGCGTGGCTTTTGCGTGTTCAACAACGTCTGTATCGCGGCCTATTACGCCATCCGCCACCATGGTCTTGAGCGGGTGGCGATCGTCGATTTCGACGTGCATCACGGCGACGGCACCGAGGAGATCGTTGCCAACAGCGACGCGGTGCGCTTCTTCTCGGTCTTCCAGCACCCGTTCTACCCCTATTCGGGCATCCCGCCGATCGCCGATAACTGCTTTCCGATCGGCCTGCCCAACATGACCGATGGCAAGGCATTCCGCAAAGGGGTGCGCGAGTCGGTCTGGTTCGACACGCTGGCCGATTTCCGCCCGCAACTGTTGCTGTTCTCCGCCGGTTTCGACGCCCACAAGAACGATCCGCTGGGCGGCTGGATTCTCGAGGACGAGGATTTTGCCTGGATCACCCGCGAGGCGATCGCCGCGGCGGGCGGAGACGACCTGCCGGTGGTGTCCTTGCTAGAGGGAGGCTACGACCTGGAAGGGTTGGAGGACTCGGTGCTCGCCCACCTCAAGGCCCTGGACGGGGATGCCGGCTGAGCCCATCGCCCTGGAGGAACTCGAGGCCGAGATACGCGCCTGCCGTTTGTGCGAGGCGGACCTGCCGCTCGGCCCGCGGCCGGTGTTCATCGCCCGCCGCGAGGCCCGTCTGCTGATTGCCGCCCAGGCCCCGGGGCGACGGGTGCACGAGACCGGCCTGCCGTTCAACGACCCCAGCGGCAATCGCCTGCGCGACTGGCTCGGTATCGATCGCGAGACCTTCTATCACCACCCGGCCATCGCCATCGTGCCGATGGGCTTCTGCTTTCCGGGCACCGGCCGGGGTGGGGATATGCCGCCTCGGCCGGAGTGTGCCCCGACCTGGCGCCACCCGTTGCTCGACGCGATGCCGACTGTCGAGACCACGGTGGTCATCGGTCGGTATGCGCTGGGATGGCACTTAGGGCTCAAAGGCGGCCAGCGCCTGACCGACGTGGTCGCCGACTGGCGCCGGTTCGCCCCGACGCACTTTCCGCTGCCGCATCCCAGCCCGCGCAACAATCGCTGGCTGAGGAACAATCCGTGGTTCGAAGAGGAGGTGGTGCCCGCCTTGCGAGCCCGCGTCGCGCGGTTGCTCGACCCGGACTGATCCCACTCACTGGCGGAACTTGAGACCCACCTGCGTGATCGTCGGCCCTTCCATCTCGCGCACCGTCAGGCGCACGCGATCCAGGTCGACCGAGTCACCCACCACCGGCGGGTTGCGCAGCAGGGACTTGATGGCCTCGTCGAGTGTCGACTCGCGCAGTTCCTCGGACGAGCGGATGCCGTAGACGGCGGCGAGATCCGCCACCTTCGCCCCGCCGCGCAGGGAGAAGACGCCGAAGAAGGTTTGCTCGACCAGAGCCGTCTTCTTGCGCCGCTCGCCGGAGAAGAATCGGCTGAGATCACCGATCATGTCCTCGGGGATGATGGTCAGCACGATGTCACCCGGCTGAAAGGTGAAGCCCGTGTCGGGTTTGCGCAGCGCGAGATTGCGCACCACGCCGGCGATGGACACCGACTCGCCGAAGGGCATCCGCTCCGGCCCGGCGCTGTCGGCGTCGGTATGCTCGCCGACCACGAATTGCACCATCTCCAGCCGCGGCTCGATCGGCAAATTGAGGTCGGCCCGATGCCGGGGTTCCGGCTCGGGCGGCACCTCGACTTTCAGCAGTCGAGCGGCGAGCGAAATGCTGCTGCCCTGAATCAAGAGCGAGGTGATCACCACCACGTAGGCGATCTCGAAGAAACGTTCCGCCCCAGGGATGCCGTAGATCATCGGGAACAGGGCGAGCACGATGGGTACCGCACCGCGCAGCCCCACCCAGGCAATGAAGGTGGTCTCGCGCCAATTAAAATGAAACGGCCACAGCCCGATCCAGATGGCGATCGGCCGGGCCACCAGCAGCAGGGCGAATGCCAGGATAAGGGCCGGGACGATCTGGTCGAGCACCGCTGACGGCGTGACCAGCAGCCCCAGGATCAGGAACATCCCCGCTTGGGCCAGCCACGCCAGGCCATCCATGATGCGCAGGACATGGAAGGTGCCGCGATTCTTGGCCGTGCCGATCACCAGCCCGGTGAGGTAGACGCCGAGAAACCCGCTGCCGCCCAGCTCGTTGATGATGGCGAAGGACAGCAGCCCGCCCGAGGCGATCAGCAGCGCATAGAGGCCCTCGGCCAGTTCGATGCGCCGCAGCGTCTCGCGCAGGATGAAGCCGAAGGCCACGCCGAGCACCGCACCGATGCCGAATTGCTGCACCAGGAACAGCAGGATCCAGGGGTCGAAAAGCGACTGGCTACTCGAGATGACTTCGAGGAGCGTGATGGTGAGGAAAATCGCCATCGGATCGTTGATGCCCGATTCGATCTCCAGCGTCGAGCCGACCCGCTCGTTGAGCCGGGTGCCGCTGCCCTTGAGCAGCGAGAACACCGCCGCGGCGTCCGTCGAGCCCACGATCGCCCCGAGCAGTAGCCCGTAGTACCAATCGAACCCCATCAGCCAGGTGGCGAACGCGCCGATGCCACCGGCGGTGATCATCACGCCGACGGTTGCCAGGGACAGGGCGGGCTTGAGGGCGACGCGGAAGGTGCGGATATGGGTGCGCAACCCGCCGTCGAGCAGGATGATGGCCAGCGCGATGTTGCCGATCAGAAAGGCGGTCTTGAAGTCGTCGAACTCGACCCCGCCGGGGCCCTCCTGCCCGGCGAGCATCCCCACCGCGAGGAAGATCAGCAGCAGCGGGAAGCCAAAGCGCGCCGAGGCCATACTGGCCAGAATGCTGGAAAACAGCAGCAGGGCGCCGAGCAAAATAAACGAGTTGGTCGCGTCCATGGCTCTCGGATCGGGCGTGGGTGGCGGTGCCTAAACTATACGCGAGGCATCGCCCCAAGCGGGCGTGCCGCCGGGACCGGTTGCCCGCAACGAGGTCTGTCAGTGCGAAGAGCCTAGTCCACCCCGACGGACTCGTGCCCGGGATCATCCCCGGGATCATCAAGTGGATGGTTCACTTGGGGCCGCCGCCCCGGCAGGTTCGGTTGAGCCCCACCTCCCCGCCAGGGTGGGGGTTTACTCCTTGTCAGGTTGCCACAGCGAGAAAGGCGGGCGTCTCGAGAAAGGGCCGAGTGGCAACCGGTGGCGCCTTCGGTGCGGCCGGCAGCGGGAACCGGGCGTCGATCTCGCGCCGGACCAGGGCCTGTTCGGGCAGCAGCGGCAGGTGGCCGCCGGCGAGCATCTCGACGGCATCCGACAGGCCGAGCTGATCGAGGTGCCGGGTGGGTGCCTCGAGGAAGGTCTCCAGGTCGAGGCCGGTTGTCGACAGGCGGCAGGCGCGGAAGATGTTGGCCCAGAAATCGATCACTTCGTCACGGTAGGTCTGCATGATTGCGCTCCTCTATTAACTGCCTACAAAATAGGCATGTCCAGATAGTATGCACACAATATGGACCTGTCAACAAACTTACGTCGTTTTTATTGACATACCAGTGCCGGGGCGGAGAATGAGGTCGCATGAACCCAAACACCCCGACCACCATCGCCGACCTGAAGTGGGACCTGCGCCAGCGCCTCAAGCTGCTCGAGTGCACCGTGCTGCTCAACGGCTGGGTCCGTACCCAGGCACTGACCGAGAGTTTCGGCATCAGTCGGGCGCAGGCCTCCAAGGACTTTGCCGTCTATCAGGCGCTCGCCCCGGACAACCTGGTCTACAACCGCTCGCAGAAATACTACGAGCCCGCTGAGCACTTCGCCGCGTTGCTGCTCTCGGGACGTACCTCTGAATTGCTGGACGTGTTGGCCGCCTTGCCGGGGGAGAATCGGCCGGTAGTCGCGCTGGCCGCGGCCGGGCCGACGGTCGAATTGCTGCGTCCACTCGAGCGTGAACTGGATCTGGATATTCTGCGTGCGGTTTCGGCGGCGGCCAGCAATGGGCATCGGCTGCGGGTGGACTATCAGTCGATGCGCCGGCCGCATCCACGAACGCTTGAGCTGTCCCCGCACACCCTGGTCTACAGCGGCTTTCGCTGGCATCTACGCGCGTTTAGCCACGAGCACGGCGAATATCGAGACTTCGTGCTCGCACGGATGACGAATGCCGCAGCATTGCCGGATCAGCCGGGTGCGCCGCGGGACGGCGATGCCGACTGGTTCGAGGAGGTGACGTTGCGGGTGGGTGTCCATCCCGATCTGCCGCCGGCCCAACAGGCGGTGATCGCCGCAGATTACGGCATGGTCGATGGTGAGCGCGGTGTGACGGTGCGCCGTGCGCTGTTGCCCTACTTGTTGCGCTTGATGCAGATCGAGCCTGAACGCGAACACCCCGATCCGGTGGTGCAGCAGATTCGGCTGCTCAATCCTGGGGTGGCAGCAAGAAACGGCTGGGACTGACTCTCAAGTCGGCCCGATCCTCTGACAGTGACCGGTGCCCTGGGTCTTGGCGTGCTGCAGTGCTTCGAGCACGTGTCGGTAGGCCTCTTCGGAGATTTGCCCAATTTCCAGGTCCGTCACGCCACATGAGACCGTGATCTTGAGACTGCTACCACCGCGGCGCAGTTTGGTGCGTGTCATCCGGGTATGGATTCGGTCAGCCAATTCGATTCCTGCCGAGCCGTCCTGCTCGGCAAGGATCACGGCGAATCGTCCCGGGCCGATGCGTGCCAGGAAGTCGTTGTAGTGAATCTTGCGCGAGATCACCTGGACCATCACGATCAATATCCTGTCGGCGGTTTCCTGGCCCTGCAACTGGATCAGATCATCGAAATGGTCGATCTCGACGTATAGCAGTGACTTGGGCGGTCGCTCCGGTGCGAGTCGCCCCAGTTCCGCCTGCAGGTGCTGTTCGAACGCAAAGGCGTTGGGCAGGGAGGTCAGCGGACAGCGATTGCGATCACCACACTGCTGCTTGAGCTTTGCCTCTTGCATCTTTGCGCGACGGATCACGGTGGTGAGGTAGCCCCGCAAGCGCAGGTTCTGGCTTTCGAATTCCGCCAAGCGCCGGCCTTCCGTCTCGTGAAATTCACGCACCTTGCTGTGCAGGTTCTCGATCTGATCACGGACGGTCTGCTTGATGGTGTCGATGTCCTGGGCCTGCTCGACATCTTTTTTGAGCTTGCCAACGCCCCTGGCGAGCACGTTGTCGAAGCGCTTGAGCTTGCCGCGGCGCTCCTCCGCCTCGCGCCCCTGATTGAAGGCATCCTCCTCGATCTTCTGCACCGAAGAGCGGATCTCGTCGAGAAACTGGGCGAGTTCGGTTTTCTCCTGCTCGATCATCTGGCGCATCTCGTTGATCAGCGCCACGGTGCGGTCGATCAGGAGGCTGGGGTGAGCATCGAATCGATGGGCGGCTATCGCCTCGAGCAACTGGCGGCGATGGCTTTCCAGTGGGCCGATAAAGGCGATGTCCTCGAGCATCTGCGGAATGAATTCCCGCACGAACAACTTGCGCTGAAAATCGGTGCGCGAGTTGTTCGATTGGTTATCTTCGTCTCCCGTTGGCTCACGGCCGCTTTCCAGCTTGCGCAGGCTCTCGGAGAGTTTTTCGATATCCACCTGAAGCTGATCGAGCGGGAACTCGGCATCCGCCTGGCGGCTGACATGGCTGCGGATGCGATTGCACATGGGTACGAGACTGGGATAGGCCTTTTCCACCGCGATCAGTGTGCGGCTAATGGTCAGCTTGAACAGCTTCACCAGCCGCAGGTCGTGGTCTTCCAGACGCGTGAACTCTCGGAGCATTCGCTCGTAGCTCTTGCGGTAGAAGTCGCTGGATTCCGCCATTCCTCGACCTCGGGAAAGTCATGCCTATGTTTTATTGATAGCACTTCGAGCTACAGCTGACGGCTAATTTACCCTACCGCCTTGCATGGAGAAAGGTGTCAGTCGGGCGAGGCGACCCATTGGTGTTGGCAGTGGCGACCGGACGTCTCCCGGGCCGCCACTCCCTGGCAATCGGGTGATCGTTCCGGGCACCGGTGCTTTCCGGAACAACGCATTAAGCGGTAGAGAGCGTGCAACGTGTTGATTTATGAGGAAGTGATGGGGTTGTAATCTCGGCGTTCCCAGCTATAAGAGTGGGGTATGTCCACACAAAAGGGGGAACCCGAGATGGGTTCTACCCCGTTTTCGCGGACGGTTGGCTTAAGGGTAATGCGTTGTCGTTGGCCCGGATTCGTCGGCGGACTCTCGGGTTGTGGAAACGCTCGATGTAATCGAACACATCCTGGCGGGCTTCGGCAATCGTTGCGTA